>CACXFL010000125.1 GCA_902766925.1 uncultured bacterium
AAAGCTTGGAAAGTTTTGAAAAAAAAATATGGTAATATCTATATATCGTGTTCAGAGCCTGTGTATTTAGATAAGTTTTTAGATGAAAACGTTCCAGGATGGAGGAATGAAACATACAATTCTGAGTCTAAACCAGAATGGTTCTCGGATTTTATTGCTAAACTTTCCTTTGCTATTATGTGTTCTACTACTAATGCTATCTGCGTTAGTCCTTCATCTATTTTATCTTATGCTCTCCTCTCTGTTCCTCAACATGCTCTTCCTGAAAAAGAACTATGTTCTTTTATGGATAACATTATAAAAATAATAAAAAATTCTAAATTTAAAAAAATATATATCCAAGATGAACAGTCTTACTCAATACTTAAAACCTGTGAAGAGCTACTTTCTGTAAAAAGATTTTCTCATGCAGATGGAGATATTATATATTTAGATCAAATGGGATCTTTATCTTTGTCTTATTATGCTAATAATATTCTTCCACTACTTACTCTTCCTGCTCTTGTAGCATCTTTTTTTGTGAATCATGATAAGGTGTCAAAAACTAGTATAAAAGATAAATTATCTTTTATTTATAGATTTTTATCTTCTGATGTATTTATTGAATACAGTGCAACGGATATTGATGATACAATTTCTCTGATGCTAAAGACAGGACTTCTGATAGAAAAAGAAGATGATCTATATAGACCTGATAGTAGTTCATCACTTTTTTCTCAACTCGTACTACTTGGAAGAAGTATAGGCTCTTATGTAGAACGTCATTCTATATTCTTTACTACAGTTCATTCATTAAAAGGGAGTTTTGTTACAAGACAACAAATTATTGATAGTACTTGTCTTACGGTTAAAAGAGTATTTTTATTAAAAGGATTTAGTTACGCATCGATGCCTTCTAAGGAAGAATCAGCTATGTATTCTTCTCTTATAGACCATCTTATAAAAGAAGGAATTCTTGCTACTAACATGGATCCCGAAGATATTACAAAACTCTTTGTAACAGATAAGATAGAATCAGTGTTTTCATGTTATGAATCTATTGTATCCAAGGATATTAGGTATAATTTGGATAGAAATTTTTAGTATCAAGGTCTATTAGAATGAAGATAAAAAAGATAAATAAAAAGGATATAGATTCTCATGAATATCTAGATAAGTTTAAAAAGGTTGAAAAGTTTTCTTTGCTATCTAATAAAAAGCAAAATAGAAAAGATAAAAAAATATCTAGATCTTCTTCTCCTTCAGATAAATCTCAAGAGGAAACTGACTCTTTTATAAAAACCATAGGTCCTGAAGATATTGTTAATCCTTATTTTTATGCTAAGGTTGTTGAGGTTCATAAACAGTACGCTTTTGTTTCCTCTCAGGATTTAGATGGACGGATTAATTTTAACGATATTTATATTGTAACCACTGCTAAAAAAAATCTTATCAGTCAGAAGTCTGATAGAAACTTTATATGTGTTGGGGATAATGTACTGTGTCGCCTTGAAACCACTAATTTAAAAGCAAGTGGTTATGATCTTCCTCAAGCTACTGTGGTACATCTTAATCCAAGAACTAATAGTTTTACCCGTCAGGACCCTTTTTTATCTTCTAGAATTCATACCCTTGCTTCTAATATAGATAATATTATCGTAGTATCTTCATTTCTAGCTCCTACTATAAGATGGAGACTCATTGATAGATATCTTGTTATGGCTGAATATAACGGTATGCCTTGTACCATAGTACTAAATAAAAAAGATTTATTAAACGAGTCTAAAAAAGAAGATCCTTCTTTTTATACGGATTCTATGGAAAAGGTAGAATACTATAGATCTATTGGGTATAGGGTACTTCTACTAGAAGCTACAGCTTCTAGTAGAAAGCTCAGTCATGATGATGATTTTAGGCAACTAAAAGATATTCTTAAAGATAAGATAAGTTTACTCTCAGGTCATTCTGGGGTTGGAAAGTCTTCTTTAGTAAATTTATTTCATCCTGAACTTCTTCAAGCAGTAGAGCCAAATAATGATATTTTTTATAAAGGAAGACATACTACCACTTTTACTAGTTTTATTAAGATAGACCAGGGATATCTGATTGATACCCCTGGTATTAGAAGTTTTAATATCCCAACTATAGATTCTATTACACTATCTGCTTGTTTTCCTGATATTCATCCATATAGTTTGAAATGTTCTTATAGAGAATGTGGGCATGATAGTGAGCCTGGCTGTATGGTAAAAAAGATGGTTCAAGAAGGAATTATTCCACAGTGGAGATATCAGAGTTTTTTGTCTATTTTAAACCCATCATCCAGAGAAGGAAGAGCGGGATTAAAAGAGTAACAAACTCTCATTTATCTATTAAAATAAATACCAATTATGAGGTACCCATATACTTGACAGACCCAAGAAATAATAAAAGAAGTCCGATATAAATCGAGCCTCATTGATCTTATTGAATTTGTTAATCAATTTGGATCTGTCAAGTATACAGTCACTTATATAGTTATTGAAAATTTATCTAAAATATAGTATTGGTGCCCGAATATAGCCCCAATAAATAAGTATATTATGTAAAAGGATGATGTATGTTACTACGAGTTTTTTTAGCTACGTTCTTTGTATTTTTTTGCGTAAATAAGGTGGCTTTACAAGCTTCGAATAAGGAATATATGGATTGTTCGGAGTTATTTAAGTATGTTGAAAAAGGAGATTATAGTTTCAGTATAGTTGATACATATTACGACATGTATTATGACTCTTTAAAAACACCAGGCGAATCTAAAATCAGAAAATTTTTTAAATCAATTAAACACGTAGTTAATAATCTTTTTAAAACAAATACAGTACTGGTTCCTCATACAGATTTTACTTCTTTATCAGAGATATCTTCAGCATCTGAAAGACTCAGAAAAGGAAGAGGAGGAATTACAAATGATAACTCTTATCTACACCTTTTATATAGTGGAAGTGCTTGGTCTAAAAGTCACCCTGTAGTTCAGGTAGATTTTCAAATTGAGGATAATACAAGTCATAAAACTGAATTTAAGAAAAAAGCTATTATCAACACACCAACAAGTATGTTAGTGGCACTGGATAGTGATATAGAAACTAGTACAATAAAGGAAGTAAGATATCTGGATAAAACCTTAACTGTATCAAAAATAGGATCTCTGGAAGATAAAGTAGTGTATCGATTAAAATCTAATGAAACACTGAAGGTTCCTGTGGATTATGTAAAAACGCAAAAGAATGATCCAGAAGCTAGACAACTTCAAAATTTATTTCATTTATACAATATACCTCAAGATGCAGGGGGAATGTTGGAATTTTTATTTTCACCTGTTCAATCCGTAATAACTATGCAAATGCTAGTTGACTATTCTGATATTTATCGTGGAAAGAAAAAATTTGATACAGATAACCCAGATCAATTACATCAGGTATTTAACCATCTGATACAGGTGTTTCCACATCAAAATATACATTATCATGAGGTAAAACCTATCAAAATGAGTGATGATAAGAAAAAACAAAAAAGTAGAACTACTTTGAAAGAGAAAATATTTAAGAGTCTTGTTTTCATGTATTTAAATTATTCTCAAAAGAGATGGTTTTGGGTGAAAGATTATGGGGAACGCAATGAAATTACAAAACGTATTAATATTGAGAAAACAGAATCTTCAACAAACTGGGAAGAGTTTATGAAAATATTTATTGATATTTTAAACTCAGAATCTGTTTTGAAATATCGAACTCAGCTACCAAGGGAATTTCCAAAACTTACCGAAAATCCTAAATTTTTTGATTGGACTTATCCATGGGAAAACTTTATTACTGGTGTAGATGATAAGATATATCGTTTAAACGAAATTATAGCAGAAGAGAGAGTAAAACAATTTGATATACTTTTGGAGTTTATAGTGGAAAAGCATAATATATCAGATAGTCAGAGAGCACAGATATTAAAGAAGAAAAAAGAAGAGTTCATATCTGATGATATTGCAGAAAAAATAATAATGTTAAAGAAAATTATATGTTTATATTCTTTTTATCTTAATAGATCTTTATCTCTGGTTCCCCCTACTGTTACATTGGGATGTACAGCCACCGTTGTTTCTTCAAATACTGTAATTACTGCTGCTCATTGTATACAGGGTATTATACAGAGTGGCGGAAAGATTACGGCTAACGTAGAGGGATTACTTACAAGTGATGCTGTGGCTTACTATAGTAATCCAAAGTATGTGAGAGACAATGGCACATCTGGATATGATATAGCGATTGTTAGATTTCCAGATGATACTTTTAAGGATGTGGTACAATCTAAAGTTAATATACATGGGAACCATGATTCTGTAACTTTGGTGGGGACTCAAGGTAAATCAACACTTAGAAAAATAATCATCATGGATAAAAAAAATAATGACAATGATCCAAGGGGTTTGCTTTATAAGTATAAATCCTACAAATCAACTCGCCCAGGAGATTCAGGATCGCCTATATTTAATATTGATGATGATATAGTTGCTGTTCTAAGTGGTGGTTCTAATTCCTGTGCACCTCTGGAAAATAATATGGATTTTATAGAACTAGTAACTAGAATAGATCCTAAGGTAAAAATAAGAGGTGTAAATATAGAATAAATTGTATATTATGTATAGAGCATGATTTTTGTGATCTTTAAGGATCGTTATGCTAGGAAGATAAAAAGATCCTATTTCTTTTTTCTAGTCGAAAGTACTTTTGTTACCAAATCCTTAAAAGTTATATTTACTTTTAC
>CACXFL010000126.1 GCA_902766925.1 uncultured bacterium
CGAACCTGATCTTATAAAATCAAGAACTACTCCCAAGTAATTTCACACGCAAAGATATTAAGTGTACTCTCAATCAGTAAAGAATTTTTTACTTCTATTATTTTTTATTTAAAAGCCATTCTAGTACGTTGACCTGTTTTATCCCGTTATAATCAAAATTTCCATAATCTCTAGTTAGAATATATTTAGGATAATTATCATCAATATTTTTCAGTGGAGTCAGTTCTCGTTTTAAAGTTTCCTCTCCTTTCAAAGAATTCGAGACCTGATAATAACTTACTCCATCGCTGTTTCTTGCTACAAAATCTACTTCTGTGTATTTGTTATAATATTTAACTTGTCCAATATTCACCCTATATCCTCTACGAAGAAGTTCAAGATACACTATATTTTCTAGAATGTGTCCTTGGTCTTCTCCACTTTTACCCAATAGAAAATTTCTTAATCCTAAATCTACAAAATAATATTTATTTAATGTTTTAAGAAGTTGTCTGCCCTTTATATCATATCTATCGGCCTTATACAGTAAATATGCATCAATCAAAGCCCTTATATATTCTTCTACGGTTTGAGGTTGTATTTTAAAACCATCAGAAATCATAGTATCGCTAATGTTTTTTATAGATATTTTAGAACCTACTGAACTTATCAAAAAATTAATAATTCTATCTAATCTATCCCTAGAAGAAAAATTTCTATTTTCCATAACGTCTTTAAGAACTATGGTGTTATAAATTCCAGAGATATAAGCATCTATTTGTTCCTTAAAATCTGGAGTGTTAATTTTTGCAAGATACCTACTGTAAGGAAAAGAACCATATTCTAAGTATTCAGCATAAAGCTTATCAAGATTTGAATGATACGAAACATCATATGATGAAACAAACTCACTAAACGATAGTGGAAACATATTAATAGTTATATATCTTCCAGCAATAGATGTCGCCCACTGTCCTGACTGTAACTTAGAATTAGATCCAGTTAGATATATATCTATATTTCCCTTTTCAAAAAGACTTCTACAAGTTTTTTGAAAATCAGGCACCAACTGTATTTCATCTAAAAACACATAATTTTGTTTGTCTTTTACCACTCGTGACATGATATGTTCATGTAGACTAGCATAATTTAAAAGATGAGCATTTTCTATTTCTTCTAATTTTATAAGTTGAATCTGTTTATCTTTAACCCCCATTAATTTTAATTCATCTATATAAAGCTGAAACAGGGTTGATTTGCCGCATCTTCGAACTCCTGTAACAATTTTTATTAACTCTTTATCCTTAAAATTAAGTAACTGTCGTATATATGTAGGCCTAGCTATAAGTGTATCCATTATCTTTCTTCACCCTTAACTTACCAAAAAATCTTATTATAAATTCCCAATGCTTCCATATATATTTTATATAAAAAAAGCATATTGGTAAAGACTTTTTGTAGTATGGTTATAAAAAGTCTTTACTAGTAAAGACTTTTTATAAGGGGGTAAAAATCTAACTTTTTTTAGATCCTTTTTTAATAAAATCAATAGGTTAATAAATTTTCCGTCGGAGTGATTTGCGGTATTTTGTCGAAGCGTTTTGCGATAATTCCATTTATTCGCATCTAAACCCATACCCCAAAGATACTTGTCTTCCAATAGAGGCAATTTTAGCTTCTATACATCCTCTACAACAAGTAGGATCCTCTCCGGTACAGATTTTTCCAGGATAGATCTCATATTTTTTTCTAAACTCGGTTCCTGTAATATTTGGCATCACAACATTTGCTCCAGATTTAAGAGCTTGCATCCTTCCATCAGGATGAAGTGTTTCCATAGCAGTAGTAGCAGGGATATTAATATCCGGTAGCATTATTCTAGTAAGAGCCATCACCTTCAAAGATAGCTCAAAGCTTCCACCTTCACTATCTTTTAAAGGAGTCCCTGGATGAGGAATAAAAGGACCAATTCCTATCATATCAAAATCCATTTTTTTAAAATAAAGAATATCTTCTGCTATAGATTCTAGGCTTTGTCCAGGAAGTCCTACGAGTATTCCTGACCCTGTTTCATATCCTAGTTGTTTAAGGTGTTCTAAACAAGAAAGTCTATTAATGAACGATGCTCTGGGATGCATTCTAGAATACAACTTCTCATCTGTAGTTTCGATTCTAAGAAGATACCTATCAGCTCCTGCAGTTTTATAGGCTTTGTATTCTTCATACGTTTTTTCTCCTATACTCAAAGTTAAAGCACAGTCCATCTTTTTAATCTCTCGGATAATCTCACACATTCTATCCGAATCAAAATAGCTATCTTCTCCAGATTGAAGTAC
>CACXFL010000127.1 GCA_902766925.1 uncultured bacterium
AGTTCACAAGTTGCCCCAAAATCCTCATCTGTCTCTCCAGGAAATCCAACAATAAGATCAGTAGAAACAGCAAAGGAAGGATCTAAACTTCGAAGCCAGGAGACTTTTTCAATATACTGGCTAGCTGTAATACGTCTATTCATAGCTTTAAGTATTTTATCAGATCCACTTTGAACCGGAAGATGAATATATCTACCAAGTTTTTGATGTTTACTAAATTCTTCTACAATATCAGTACAAAAATCATAAGGGTTAGATGTTGTAAACCTTACTCTTTCTACGTCCTTAGAACATACCTTATCCAGAAGTTCTGCAAAGGGGAGTCTTCCTTTATGATTTTTTCTTTGTTCCAGAGTATCAAGGCCATAACTATTAACGTTTTGTCCTAGAAGCATAATTTCTCTGGCACCGGATTCAATCAATCTATCGCAATAAGATAGAATATCTGACTCACTTGAAGATCTTTGCTGACCTCTAGCATAAGGAACAATACAGTAGCTACAGTAGTTATTACAGCCTTGAACAATATTTACAAAACGGGTTACTTCATTTTTTCCTGATATAGTAGAAATCTTTCTATCCCCTTCACCACAGCAAGGATCTTTTCTATCACCGTAACCGTAACCGTTTTCAGTATCATCTTTTTTAATCCAAACTACTTGGTCTCCACTTTTTCTTCTCTCAGCTATAGCTTCCCTGATTCTTCCAAGTTGATATGCTCCAAGCATTATATCAACAAACGAACATTCTCTAGCTAAACTTTCTCCCTCCGATTGAACCACGCATCCTGTTACTACAATAAGTAGATCTGGATTTTTTTCCTTAAGTGCTCTAATAACTCCGAGTCTACTTACCAGTTTATGTCTTGCTTTTTCTCTAATAGAACATGTATGAAGAACAATCAGATCTGCTTTTTCAGTATCTTCAGTTAGACTATATCCCAAAGGCTCAAGAAGACGAAGCATCCTCTCACCATCAGCTACGTTCATCTGACATCCCCAAACTTCAAAAGCTACCAACTTATCTTTTTTCATGTTCTCCCCAGACATAAAGGACATAAGAATATATCCTAAATTAGGCATACTCCCCAATACCAGATCTATATAAGTCTATATATTCTAAATTAACAAGAAAAAAGACTTCTAATTTCTTAGAAGCCTTTTTTAGAATCATTATTGATAGAGATCTGTTTCATCATCAAAATCATCAAAATCATCAAAATCATCAAAGTCATCAAAATCATCAAAATCTTCATCATCAAAATTTACTTCACTAAATTGTCTCTTACATTGATTTTCAAAATCAGCTTCACTTTTCTCTTCTTCATGAATTTTTCTAATGAAGGCATTCATTTTTTTGATAAGATACAATTCTGCTTCTGTTGGAGCTCTACCTCTTTTCATCAAAGCTCTTACCAGAATAGCGTCTTTGAAATTAGTTACAATTGGTACTAGTTCTGTTTTTAAATAACCAGGAATCGCAGAAATTGATGGTAGATCTAACATAGAAACCAGAATAGATATCTGAACTATATCCAGTACAGAAAGATTATCAGTGTTTATTCTGTTTACGCCTTCTTCAAATAATGAATATATCCAATATAGAGTTACAGTATCTGGTTCAGAGGCCATAAGTGTAAATATATTAGCTTTATAACTCACATATTCCTTAACTTCTGATAACAAAGGTTCAACAAGTACTTCATCTAGATAAGCTTTAATTCCTTCTAACGAAAGATCCTCTGCTACTTGCATCAACTGTTCACTACTACAAGATGAATTCAAATCTAAAAATTTTCCATCATTGTTTAACAGTTCATCTAAAATATAATTATCTTCAGTTAAATAAAACTGCATTTTTCCATCAATTTCTTTAGTTTTTTTTGCTCTAACAAGAATACTTTTTTGTTTCAAAGCATTATACAAAGCTATTCTAAACTCTGACATAGCATTTGAAAAAAGTTCAGCTCGTTTAGGATCCTTATCTTTGATTGCTTGGTTAAAATAAGTCAAAATATCAGAAAGTACCACTATTCCTATATTTGTTCTTTCATCCAGTTTCTTCTTTAAAAGAGATGTCAATTTACTATCGAGTCTTATATTTGATCCACTAAAAAATCTATCTACAATCATTCTAACAAATTTTGCATAATTTATAGAACCAGCAAAATTTTCTATCATATTAATATAAAACTCACTAATAGAATATAACTTAGGTTTAGAAATATATTTATAAGAATTTAGTTGATCTTCACTAAGGGCTTTAGATGCCCTTTCGATATAATAGAAACCCTCAACATAATCCATAAATGATACCATCTCTAAACTAGTGGTTTCATTTTGATTGATTACTGTGAATTGATTATGTAAGGAGAGTAATGATTCTTTCTCTGCGAATAAAAAGTCCCCAAAAGATTTATAATTTGAAAAAACATTAGAATCAAAATTCATCAAAAATTGAGAATATATAGATTTTATAATTTTATAAGCTAATAGCTTATTATCTTTCACCTCGACTACTTCAAAATCAGACTTAAATGAATTAATTCCTAATAGTACGAAATGATCGTATGTGTCTTTAAGTTTAAAAGCAGGAGTGCTGGTACTAGATGAACCATTATATGCAAGAAATCCATCTAACTCCGTAATAGATTGAGGAACCATAATTTCATCCACTTTTAATTTTCTTGCTACAGCGTTTAAAAGTTCTACGGCTACTTTAGAGGAATCTTTAACAAAAGAAGCAACCACTGGAAACAGATGAACTTTTTGTTTTTTAGGTTTACCAATCTTTTCACTACTAATAGCTACAACTCCGTATAGTTCACCATTAGATTTTAAAAATACAGGAACAAGCTTCGTTTTATTTTCTTTTTTGGGATTAAAAACTTCATCTAAAATCTTATCTAGAAAACGATACTGATCTATCTTCTCATCTACACCTTCAAAATGGACAAGATTAGACATACCTTCATTATTTAGAGAATCTTCATTATAAGCATATATATCAAAGCTTAATAGACAAATGACAATAAACAATACTGCGTTTTTAAACATAACACTCCCCATTTCGCATAAATCAATTGAAAAACTGAAGCCTTATAACAAAACAGGGTATAAAAGTCCATGTTTATTTTTTTACTACCTATAATTATTTAGATTTATTCAGATTCTGGTTTTATTTCTTTTATTTTCTATTCTTCTTTTTAGATTTTTTAGCTTGTTTTTTTAATTTCTTAGCTTTTTCACGATCTACCTTCTTTTTAGTATACATAGAGGTAGATCCAGTTCCTCCACCCCCCATAGCTCCACTAAACAGCGAAGAGATACCGGAAGGTCCCATTTTAGCAAGTCGAGATAGTCCAGCCATATTTCTAAGTCCCGGAATCTTTCCAAGTAACCCCTTACCAAACGAAGACATCATTTTTTTCATCATGAAGAATTTATTTATAAATTCTTCAACAGTTTTCAACCCAACCCCACTACCTTTAGCGATACGTTCAATTCTACTTTTATTAAGTAGAGCTGGATTTAATTTTTCCTTTTTAGTCATTGAATTAATAACTACCTTATATTTATCCAAGATACTCTCATCTATCTGATCTAACATAGTGGAATTTACCATAGGTAGTTTTGCTATCATATCTTTCATAGATCCCATACGAGACATCATTTCTAGCTGTTCATAAAAGTCTAAGAAGTTAAAAGATCCTTGAAGCATCTTAGTAGCTTTTTCTTCACTATCTTCATCTACTACCTTTTCAAAATCCTGCATGAGTCCTACAACATCACCCATACCTAGGATTCTTGAAGCTATCCCTTGAGGTCTAAATTCTTCAAGCTTTGTTAAATCCTCACCCATTCCTAAAAATTTAATGGATTTTCCAGTAACACTTTTAATACTTAAAGCAGCCCCACCTCTAGCATCACCATCTAGTTTTGTAATGATTACCCCAGTAAGATCCAACTCATCATTAAAAGCAGTAGAGGTAGTTACAGCATCTTGTCCCATCATAGCATCACATACTAACAGGATATTTTCAGGACTTAGAGCTTGTTTAATATCAGCCAGTTCCTGCATAAGTGCAGTATCAATAGTAAGTCGTCCTGCAGTATCTATAATTATCGTATCTCTTCCATTTTCAGCAGCATACCTATAAGCGTTTTGACAGATACTGGTAGCATTTTTAGAATCTTCAGAGTACACAGGAACATCTATTCTTTGCCCCAAAACTTTTAACTGCTCGATAGCAGCAGGACGATAAATATCTGCAGCTACCAGTAGTGGTTTTTTCTGATATTTTTCTATTAAGTATCTAGCAAGTTTAGCAGCACTTGTAGTTTTACCACTACCTTGAAGACCTACCATCATAAATTTAGTTATCTTAGATGAGAAATTTAGACTAGAATCTTCATCTCCCATGAGTTTTTCTAGTTCTTTTTGACAGATTCTAACAAAATGATCTGAGGTAGATACCTTCATCTTCTTAGAAGATGAAGAAGCTCTTAGTTTTACAAGTTGTCCTACAGCTTCTTCTTGAACACTAGCTAAAAACTTTTTAACAACATCGTAGTTAACATCAGCTTCCAGTAAACTTACCCTTATATTTTCAAGAGCTTCACTTATATTTTCAGGAGTTAAAACAGTTTTTCCCAGAAGAGAACTTTTAGCTTTTTCAAAACCACGAGATAAAACATCAAACATAAATCCACCAACACTCTAAATTTACAAACTAAGATCTTAAAATCACACAGAAATATAAGTATAGACTAAGATTTTCTTCTATACAAAGAAAAATCCACTTCATAATACCAAATACTAGCTAAGTTTCAATTATAAGAAATAGATTAATTAGTCTAATTTTTACTCTATAGATATATTAGTTTATGCATTCTTTAAGATAATCCATATTTAAAACCCAAGTTCTATTATCTTCTAGAAGTAGTAGTAGCACTTACTTCTTCTGGATCTTCTCCTCGTACAGCTTCACCATTTATGTAAACAACATTAACCACTGAACCAGCATCATAATCAGCTTGAGTTACAATATAGGAGTACTCAAATGTAGCTTCTTCATCAGGAGCTAACAGAAAACTCTTAGAAGAAAGATCATAATGATCCTACTCCTCAGGCAACTCATCAGCTTTAGCCCTGAATATTATTCTGACCGGAATACTACTAAACCCAGCTTCTTCTTGGATACGGTTTTTCATATATCTTTTATAAGACTCTTGAAGTTCATCAGCAAAATTACATTTTATAACTATAGTAGGAGGAGCAGTTCTTACTTGAGTTGCAAAATAAAACTTTACTCTTTTAGTTCTAGCACGAATCAATGCTGGAGTATGTTCTTGAACTATTCTTTTTAAAAGTTCATTTAAACTACTAGTAGATACTCTTTTTTCATATTGTTCTACCAAAGATTCTACTATTGACATTGTTTTAAATACTCTTTGATTTGTAAGACATGATATAAAATGAATAGGTACATATTTTTTATCTTGAATACTATCGTAGATATCTTGTTTGAATTTATCAGCACTGGTTGAATCTTTATCTTCTACAAGATCCCATTTATTAACTAAAATAAGTAAGGGCTTATACTGTTCTATAGCAACGCTAGCAAGACGGGCATCCTGATCAGATAGAGGCTCCGTAGCAGATATAACAAGAATTACTACATCTGCATTTTCAATAGCCTGAAGACTTTTCATAACAGTGAGAGATTCAATCTTTTCATTTATTTTAGATTTTCTTCTAATCCCTGCAGTATCTACTATAAGATAAGGTTTTCCATTATAAGCAAAATAAGAATCTATTGGATCCCTGGTAGTTCCTGCTACATCTGATACAATAGATCTTTCTTCTCCTATGATTCTATTTAGAATTGAAGATTTTCCTACATTGGGTCTTCCTACCAATGCTATACGAGTTATCTTATTAGTATCTCCATCTGGTTGATACTTATTTAAAAACTTCCCGAGTGCTTGGTTTCTTTCTTGTGACAAGGTTTTAAGTTTTTCTTCTATTATTTCTACAAGATCTCCTACTCCCATTCCGTGCGATGCACTTATAACCTGATATTCACTAATTCCTAGTTCATAAAACTCCAAAGCCTTATCCTTATGTTCTGGATGATCTAACTTATTAACAACATATATAACTTCTTTACCTTCTTTTTTTAGATAGTTTACAAGATCCTTATCATGAGGATGAACCCCAGTTTTTCCATCAAACATTAATATAACAACATCCGATTCACTGATAGCAGCTTGAGTTTGTTTCCATACGAGATTTTCACGAAATGGTTGATACATAGCTCCTTTAGTTTCAAACCCACCTGTATCTACTAATAAGAAACTATCGGTCTCATTATCATCAGTCACTACCCCATATATTCTATCTCTCGTAATCCCAGCCCTATCATCTACAATAGCGTTACGAGTACCAGTTAACCTATTAAATAAGGTTGATTTTCCAACATTTGGTCTTCCTACAATTGAAACAACACCTGTAATCATTTTTACTATTATTCCTAAAACCGTTTACTTTAATTTAAATAACAAACAATATAATCTAACCTAACCTAATCTTTCATACTTTTACTTTAATTTACCCTCAGCTTTTAGAGCTTTTTTTGCAGCAAGCTGAGAGGCTTTTCTTTTTGAGCTAGAGGTTCCACAATAGGATTTACCACAATAACTTACCCTCATTTCAAAAATAATTTCTTCTCCTGATTCATTCGCTCTACTTAAACTATATACAGGAGTTTCTTTATATTTTTCTTGTATATACTCTTGAAGAACTGTTTTATAATCTTTTTCAAGAAAAGATTCACACTGAGATACAAAAGTTTTCTTCTTAGATCCATAAAGGTTTATAACTACCTCATAAACCTTTTTAAAAGAAGAATCGAGATACACTGCCCCCAAAATTGCTTCAACCATATCCGCTAAAATAGAATCAACTCTTTTACTATCCTTACCAAAAGATTTTCCTAGAAGCATAAAACTACCAAGTTTTAACCTACCAGCTATTCCTAATAGATAATCTTCTCTTACTAGATAAGATCTTATCTTAGATAAATCCCCTTCACTAAAATCTTCTCCTATCTTAATAAGAATATCCGAGATACATAGTTCTAGTACCGAATCTCCCAAAAACTCTAACCTTTCATAAAAAGGAGCTCCTTCCACCTTAGAACATCCTTTAGCAGCAGAACTATGAGTTAAAGCTACAAGTACCAGGTACTTATTTTTAAACTTATACCCTAATTTTTCCTCAAGTTTTGAGATAATCCCTAACCTTCTACTCTCTTTTACACCGTAGAAGTCCCAGAGACTATCAATAAGATTTTGCTGCATTTTTGAAAGATTCACCTTCTGTCTCCACCCAGTAGCTAAATACCTAAATTAAAAGCGAGTTTGTTTTACAAAAAAGACTCCCTGGGTGTCAAACACTTTCTATTCCGAAAATAAAACCCTCTTTATATATAACTATAAGAATTTATTAATTAAACTATCAAATCCTGATATTTTAGTATTAAAAACTGATGCTAATACCTTATTTTTCCCCAATTAAAACTATAAACTAGTTAGGATTATTTCTAAATTAATCCTCATAGTTTCAAAAACATAGTCAATAAGCTATTAAATATATTGAGAAAAAACTGGTTTTCGGCTAAAATAAGATTGAATCGTATTTTAGCCG
>CACXFL010000128.1 GCA_902766925.1 uncultured bacterium
AAACTTTTTATTTTATCAATTTTATCTATTTTGTGTTAATAATAGGTATTATAGTATTTGTACAGTTTTAATCATGGAACTAGATATATGAGATCAATACTGTTATTAGTTTTAAATTTAAAATCTTTTATTCATAAAATTCGTTACGATCTAGTAAACGAATGTGTAGTTGGGATATGTTCCCTAGTACTTTTTTCAACATTCTTCTATATATTTAATGATTTTTTAAACGATAAGGTAGCTTCTATTTCTTCTTCTATGAAAGAGGGATTATCAAAAACAAGTTCTTTAATACTTGTAGCACTACTATCTTATTTTATTTCAAGCTTTATTAAAAAAGAAAGGATAGATAATTCTTCTTTTACAAGATTTAGTTTTTTTATTGGAGAATCCCCTACTATTAGACGTATGTATAGATATCTAAGAGCCTCTATTATAACTGTGGTTCTTTTTTCTATAGGTTGGTGGATAATCTATAAGTATATCCATAGATTCTCGTTTAGTTCCTTTTTAATTATTCAAGTTCTATCTCTTATATTTATATATATATTAACCTTACTAAATTTTTCCTCATCAAAGAAAATAAGAAACTTCGATTATACCAGATGTCACTCCCTGGTATCTACTATGGTTAGATTTAGACTAAACTCTATTCGTAGATCTCATTTGTCTTTATTTTTTTTAGTACTATCTTTTATTTCAATACTTAATAGTTGTTATTTTTTAATTTCGAAAGCTCCTTTAATTCTTTCGATGCTTCTTTGTTTTTTAGCTGGTTTTTTTATAGCCTCAATTACAAGCTGTCAAACCAAACAAGATCTAGAATCTATCTGGATAGATAGACTTGTAGGAGTAAGTGAAAAAGATTTCTTTAAGACCTACCGATATCTTATTTTAATACTTAGTGGTATTGTAGCTATCCCCCTACTAATAGCTCTTAGTATAACTATATTAAATACCTCAGCACTAACAGGTATATCTACAGTAGATATCTTAAAACTTCCTTTTATCCTACTTGTTTGTCCATATCTAATGCCTAATCTTATTTTTCAAATAGATCCAAAAAGACCTATCATTCAGATCTTAATAGTATTTATGATAGGTCTTTTTGTAGCTACAGCACTGTGGGCTAGTTGGTTAGCATTACTTCTAGTATTTATAATAAACTACTATGGAAGAACCACTCAGGAAAAAAGATTCTATAGAGTATAGCTGAACTATTTAATATAGACTAAAGATATTATTTATAAGATTTTATATTTAAAAGTATAACCATAGGATTAAACTTACTGTCCTGATACTGGTATATAGTGTTTTATAGACATTGAAAAACACTCGGAAAGAAAAAGTATACCCTTAAAAAAGAACGTAGTACTAAATCATAAAGTTTCTAATTTTTCAAGGCTTTCTAAAGCATAGAGTGGTAGATCTATAAGATTATCTGTTTTTTTATAATCAGACAGAGAAGTTCTAATGGCTAGGTTAGGTTTATATTTTTCCGTATATACCTTAAGACTTTTTGCTTGTAAATTAGTTGAAGCTTTGACCTCAATCGGAATAACATAATTATCTTTTTGAACTACAAAATCCACTTCGGAAGTACGAGAACCATTTGTCCAGTAAAAAAGCGGAATATCAGACATAGATTTAATTTGTTGTAGAACGTATTGTTCAGTGATAGCACCCCTAAATTCTTCAAATATTATATTTCCATCAATTATAACGGAGGCTTTTAAATTGGTTAAAGCTCCCAAGAGTCCAACATCTAGTACAAATAATTTAAAAGCATTAAAATCCTCGTAAGCTATAAGGGGTAGATCTGGTTTGGTGATTCTACTAACCCTGTAAACCAATCCACAATCACAGAGCCAGGCCATAGCACTTTCTAGATCTTTTGCTCTGGCTCCTTTTTTTACCGCTCCATATATAAATTTTTTATTTTCTTTTGCTAGTTGTGCTGGAATCGAGTTCCATAACATTCTGGTTTTAACTACAGTACCACTTGGTATATGTTTCGAAAAATCTTCTTCATATGTTGCTAGTATGTTTTTCTGCTTAGATCTAACTTTTGAAAAATCCTTATATTTTAGAAAGTTTGTAATAACAGCTGGCATTCCACCAATATAACAATACTGTTTTAGTAGATATTCGAATTTATTTTTAAATACAGAAATCATTTCAAAATCTTGATTACTGACAAGCTCTATTAACCGTTCTTCTCCCATTGCTAGTGCAAACTCATAAAAGCTTAAAGGATATAAATCAATAAAATCAACCTTACCAACTGGAAATCCCGTCCCTTCGTGAGACATAACTCCTAATAAACTTCCTGCAGCAATTACATCGTATTTTATATCGTGTTCACAAAAGTATTTAAGAGATGTTAAAGCTTTTGGACATTCTTGAATTTCATCAAATATAATTAAAGTTTTTTTAGGATCTATTTTTGTTTTTGTCTCTATTTGTAAAGCTGTGATGATTCGTCCTATATCGTAATCTTCCTCAAATACTTTTGAAAACTTTTTATTATTATCAAAATTAACATATGCTGTATTATCGTAATATAATTTTCCGAACTCCTGCATTAACCAAGTTTTACCAACCTGTCTTGCACCTCTTATTATTAAAGGACTGTGATCTTCGTCACGTTTCCACTCTATTAATTTTTCTAGAGCTTTTCTTTTCATTATAACCCCCTCATTTTACAGGTGTATTTTATCATAACCACTGCAAAATCACTAGGACTTTTTAGTAAAATTACTGCAAAATCGCTAGGACTTTTCATTCAATTTATTGCAAAATTACCGGGACTTTTTTAGTCAATACATAAATAATAATCACTTCCTGCTATAAACTTATACGTACCCATTATACTCCTTGAAATCATTGGCATAATCAACAAAAAGCGTAATTCCATACTTCAGTTGTGGAATTACGCTTTTTATCAATATCTTTATAAATTTCAAATAATGAGATTAGCTACTTCCTATATTTTTGTTCTCTACTGTTTTAAGTTTTCTATAAGTTTTACAGGATCAACTATCACGCATTTTGCTGCTTTACTATAATGTCCAGTCTTTAGACTAACTTCAAAGAACTCCTCTGGAGTAACACTAGGTTTTACTTGTTTTGCTAAAACGTAGACTCCTGCCTCATATGGTTTTACCCAAGACATACCCCCTTCCGCATAATGAACATACTCATCTTTTCCTGTTTGAGAAGCAACTGTTCTATGGTCCATAGGAAAACAAAGTGTTTGTCTAGGATCAATATCTTCTCTTACACCCTCTCTTTTTTGGAAAGCTCCCTCAGTATAAGATTTAAAATTGTTTGAATCAGAGTATATAGATCTATAAAGGCCTGCATCCTCTAATCCATATTCATCACTAATCAAAGTGGTTGTCACAAAAATTCCTGCTTGGTTTGCTCGAGATAAAGCTTTTTCCCATAGAGGTATATTCTTTTGGGAGCGACCAACACCAGCGGATACAGATACAACTACAATTTTTTTGTTATCTGGTAATTTTTTATTTATCTCAATAATCTTATTCAATGCTTTAACATAATAATCAGTAACTTCAAAATGTTCTTCATCTCTCCAATCTGCAGCAATATAGTAGAGTTTTGCTCCTGGAGCTACACCTACAGTTTGTCCAACTGCTATTGAAGATACAGCTGCAGCATGCATGGTACCTGCATCTATAGGAAAATCGCAGGAAGAATTTTTCTTACATAAAAATTCTTCATAGTAGGCTAAATTATCATTGTACTCTTTATGAGGAGATAACCTTTGATCGATGATTGCCATAGATACTCCCCTACCATCAATACCTTGTTTGTGTAATGTTTGTAGATTCAAACCTGGATTTATACCCAGTTTCATTATTTTAGATGCATTAAAACCAGATGGTAATTTAGATTTAGTGGTTGGAAATACGGTTCTATCATCAAAAGTTATACTCTCTGCTGAGGCTTGAGATAAATCTAAATACCAATCATCAAGAATAATAGAACATAGATCAATATATTGTGTATCATCAGATTCATCTGGGAAAATCATACGTTGAATATCATAACTAGGATCTTCTTTCAAAAACTCTCGTTTCATCTCTATTTTAAAATTATATAGATCCATAAAAGGAGCAAGTTTTGAAATCACTTTAGTATTATCCCATTTTTCATTCTCTGAACTGGTTTTAGATGTTGAGCTTTTACATGATGATAAAAGGACAAATAAAACTCCTGTTATAATTAATAAAGATATTCTCACAAGTAACCCTCTTCTTAGTTCTAATACATTTAGATTCAATATACAGGTCTGCCACTTAATTTTGTAAAGTTTGGATTAATTTTACAGGATCTACTATTACACATTTAGCCTCTGCACTATAATATCCAGTTTGAAGTCCTACTTTAAAAAACTCTTCAGGTGTAATAGAAGAACTAACCTGTTTTGCAAGTACATAGATTCCAGCCTCATATGTTTTGAGATTAGATCGGAATTTTTCTCATTATATTCTCCTTGTTTTTACCTTAGGAAAAGGAACTAAAATCCCCTAACTATCGTAAAACTCATAGCTAATATTATTCTATACATTTTTAAATTACAATATTACAATCCTAGTATACCTGTAGGTTATGGCTATTTTGATTTTATATTTAACTAAATAAAAGTTAGGAACATTGTGACAGATACCTTAAAACTCCAAGACAATAATATTTCTTCTTCTACTAGTACAAGCTCAATCATGAGTCTAAAAGGAGTAACTAAGATCTATCCTTCATTTAAATTAGGACCTATAAATGAGACCATATCTTCTTCTCAAATAATAGCTCTTATGGGTAAAAACGGTAGTGGAAAAACCACTCTTTTAAAAATTCTTACAGCTAGTGAAGATTCCTCAGACGGAAGTGTAACTTTTTGTGGAGAGCTTTTTAAACCCGATTCATACCTATTAAAAAGATCCCTGGGATATCTTCCTCAATACTCTATACTTCCTCGTTGGAGTACAGCTACTGAGATACTATCCTATGCTTCTAGACTTTATGGAACAGTTGATAAAACTAAAATAGAACAAACTCTCAAGTATTGGGACGTACTCTATTATGCTTCGCTTCCTATGGGAGCTTGTTCTGGTGGAATGCAAAAAAGGGTCAGTCTTGCTCTAGCTACTATGTTTGATCCAGAGCTTTTGGTACTGGATGAGCCTTTTTCAGGACTTGATCTGTACCATATAAAAGCTCTTACAGATGAGATAGAAAGAAGAAAATCTTGTGGAAAAACAACTCTTATCTGTACTCATATGGTTCCTTATGCTGCCTCTCTATGTAGCGATGTTTGGATTATGAACGAAGGAAAGCTTAATAAACTACAGGGGTTGAATAAGAATGATTTAGAAACAAGAATTCATCTAATTGAAAAAGCTATACTACAGTAATATCTAACTCAATCATAATTTATATCCCACCAATCAGATACTGATAAAAACTTGTGTAAAACTTTTACCCACTAGGTATGGATAGTTTTTGCCTAGTTTTCAGAGTAGTTGTTTTTTTTACGTTTTTTCTAGGCAGTATTTACCTACCAGTACCTGTTAAATTCTACCCATTTAGACT
>CACXFL010000129.1 GCA_902766925.1 uncultured bacterium
AAATTGAACAAAATTCTACAAAAAAGTACAAAAAACACAAAAAAAGTACAAAAAACGAAAAAAAAGTGGAAAATTGAACAAAATTCCGTGAAAAAGTTCAAAAAACAAAAAAATAAAAAGCAAAAAAATAAACTAGAGAAAAAAAGAACAGAATAAGTAAAAAATAAAATTGCTTCGACAGTAAAAAAAAACAAGCAATGAAAATAAAAAAAGAAATAATAAAGAATTAAAATAAGAAAAGAAAAAAATTATATAAATAAAGAGAACAGTACAAGGATAAGTAAAATAAAAACGTAAAAAGAGTATGTTCCACGTGGAACATACTCTTTTTATTGTCCTACTATTGGACCTAAGATGATTACATGACAGATGTTCCACGTGGAACAAATCCAAAAATTAGACCTAGATGCACAAAAAATTATCGGAACGCCAATATAACACATTGATATGATTAGAAAAAATGATAATAGCAAAATAAGGCTAAGAGAAAACAATAATAATTTTATTTGTTTTTCCAACACCAGTTGATATTCTTATATATATATAAAATTTCAGGAAGGAGACAAGAGGTAAATAATGGCTAGAATTATTGCAGTATCGAATCAAAAAGGCGGTGTGGGAAAGACAACAACTTCCGTAAATTTAGCTGCGAGTTTAGCTGCTGCTGAAAAAAAAGTTCTTCTAATAGATCTTGATCCTCAAGGGAATGCAGGAAGTGGTCTTGGAATTTATTCTTCTAATAAATACGTACTTAATATGTACCATGTCATAGTAGAAGAAATTCCTATAATAGATATCGTAAGACATACTGAACTTAACTATTTAGATGTGGCTCCAGCAAGTAAAGAACTCATTGGTGCAGAAATAGAACTTATAAGTGTAATTGGGCGTGAAACTCGTTTAAAAGAGGCTATAGAAGCTGTTACGGACACCTATGAGTTCATCATAATAGATTGTCCTCCAACGCTCTCAATTTTAACTATAAACGCTCTAACAGCAGCTGATTCAGTACTTATTCCGCTTCAATGTGAATATTATGCGATGGAAGGTTTATCTCAACTTATAAAAACAATAGGTCTTATTAAGAAAAGACTTAATCCAGGCCTTCAAAAAGAAGGAATTCTTCTTACAATGTATGATAAGAGAAATAATCTTAGTTACCAAGTAGAACAAGAAGTGAGAGAACACTTCAAAAATGAGGTGTTTAACGTGGTAATTCCTCGAAACGTTAAACTCTCAGAGGCCCCTTCTTATGGTAAGCCAATAATCCTCTACGACATAACTTCCTCGGGAGCTTGTGCTTATATGAGTTTGGCAAATGAGATTCTTAAAAAATATAATATGAAGACTCATAAGAGAATTAACATTGAATCTAGTAAAATTAGATCAACTGAGAGATCAATCTGATTATACAAATTATACAGGGGACAGGGTTTTGATTAAACAACTTGTATATACAATATTGAAAAACACAATAATAATAGATAGAAAAGAGTTGTATATACACTATAAAATGAAAGAGTAAACATGGTTATAACAGCGGATAAATCACAAAAAAGAATGGCTTTAGGAAAAGGATTTTCATCCTTGATGGGACTTGATGATGATGACGAAGAGTTATTGGAAATTGGGAATGAAAAAAAATATCCCAATAAAGAAAATAAAGGAGCTACTTCTGCAGGAACTAAAATAACAGAACCAGTAGAAGACTACATGGAAAGAGCATATGGATTTTCACCAGAAAAACAAAATCAATCATCATTGGATCTAAGTCAAGCAATTATTCAGATAAAGGTAGACCAAATAGAACCAAATCCATCTCAACCAAGAAGAGTATTTGATGAAAAACTTCTGGAAGATCTTTCCAAAAGTATAAAGGAAGATGGGGTAATCCAACCTGTAATAGTATCTGCCATTAAAGGAAAATCTCAGAAATATATGTTAATTGCGGGAGAGAGAAGATGGCGAGCTAGTAAATTAGCAGGACTTGAAAAAATACCAGCTATAGTTAAAGAAGCTAGTCCAGAAACAACATTAAGGTTTGCACTAATCGAAAATATTCAACGACAAGACTTGTCGGTGATAGAAGAAGCGGAGGCATATAAAAGTCTTATAGAGGATTTTGGATTAACACAAGAACAATGTGCACAAAAAGTTGGTAAAGATAGATCGACTATTACAAATTTATTGAGACTATTATCACTTCCTAAAGAAATACAAGAAGATATCATGGAAGATACTCTAAGCATGGGGCATGGAAAGGCTCTTCTTTCCCTTGAAACAAAGCAAAATATGCTTAGAGCAAGAGATATAATTGTAAAAAAACAGCTCAATGTTAGAAAAGCAGAACAACTTTGTAAAAAAATAAAAACTTCAGGAGCATCGGCTTTTGAATCTCAAGAATCAGCAGGTGTTTCAAGTCCAGATGTTAGTTATATAGAAGAAACACTTAGAGGTTATTTAAAAACTAGGGTAAAATTAATAGGAAATGAGAAAAAAGGAAAGATTCAAATTAGTTATTTCTCTCCTGCTGAACTAGAACGAGTTTTATCTTTAATTGGGGGAGAGGTATAAAAAGATTTGGTATAAGGTAATTTATTTAAACTTTTTATAATAAAATTCATGACTAGAGTAGGGATCTATGTATATTCTATTATACATAGATCTCTTGTTATTTGGATTAATTAAAAAAATTTTCCTTCTCTTGTTTCAAAAAATATCTATGATAGAATTTTAATATATGAATGGATATTGTGATTGACACAAAGAGGGCGTTTATGAGTCAGTTTAATCTTATACCTAATCCAACAATTGTAGGAATACAATTTTGTATTTTTATGTTTGTTCTTGTTCTTATTAAAAATCTATTTATTAAACCCTATAAATTATTGAGAGAAAAAAGACAGGCCTTAACTATTGGAACAAAACAAGAAGGGGAACGTCTTTTTGAAGAAAATCAAAACTTAATGAATTCTATTGAGACATCTATAAAAGAAGGACAGGAAAAAGCAAAAAACATATATCAAGAAATTTCAGGAGCATCAAAAGAAGAATCAGAAAAACTTGTTACTGAATCTGAAAAACAAATGCAACAAGAACTTTCAAATCTTCAATCTCAAATACGATCTGATGTGGAATCAATAGGAAACGAAATAAAAGTTGCTTCAAGTAAAATTAGTAAGGAAGTGTATAATAAAATATACAACAATTAATAACCATTTTTAAAAGGATATAATAGTGGAATCCAATAATTTATTATCAAGTGTAGTTTTTCCATATATTAATTTTTTAATCTTTTTTGCAATTTGTTTTTTTGTAGCAAAAAAACCTATTTCTTCTTTTTTCAAAAAACGTAGAGAGGAGTTTGATGCGTATTACAAAGAAGCTTTGTCTCTAAGGCAAGAGTGTGAAAAGAAAAATAAAGAATTACTAGATAGAAAAAATAACCTGGAAACAGAAATAAATGAAATCATAGAATCAACAAGAAAATCAGCTCAGCTTGAAGCTGATGCAATACTTGATCAAGCAAAAAAATTAGCAGATCACATTAAACAAGAAACTATCCGTTTAACAACAGCTGAGATAGATAAGAAAAAACAAGAACTAAAAAATGAAATATTATCTTTAGTAAAAACAGAAGTAGAAAATACTATAAAAAATTCTGAAAAAAATGATGATGCTTTCTTAACAAAAAAGATAGAAGGTGCAAGACATCTATCTTTTTAATTGAAAATAAATTAAGGAGTTCTTTATATGAGTGCTGATTTTGTTATTGCAAAAAGATATGCAAAAGCTTTAATGCTTCTTTCTTCAACCGAAGAAGAACATAAAAACCGTCTTGAAATTTTGCAATCTGTAGAAGCCTGTTTTTCTTCATCAAATTTTTTTTCGTTAATTGATAATCCTCTGTTTGATAAAGATAAGCAGGAACAATTAATAGATACCGTTTTTAATTCAATTTCAAAAAAAGATGAAGAGTTAAAAAAATTTGTAAACCTTTTAATTAAAGAAAGAAGGCTTTCACTTCTTCCCAAAATATTAAGAGTATTTGAAAAACTTTTAGATGAAAAATTAAATATATGTAGAGTTCGTTTAACTGTAATAGATGAAAAAAAAGTTTCATCTAAAATTGAAGAACTACTGGCAGATATTCAAAAGCAAACTGGTAAAAATTTAAAAGTAACAACTCATCAAGACCCATCTATTCTTGGAGGAGCTGTTATTGAACTTGAAGATACAAGAATTGACTTGAGTGTAAAACGAGAACTAAATAAAATAATATTGCACGCATCAAGATAGGAAGGAAAGTTAATGGAAAAGATTAAAGTTGAAGAAATTAGTAGTATCATTAGTGCGAAAGTTAAAGAGTTCAACTCTTCAGTTGATCTTGAAGAAACTGGAACAGTTCTTTCTGTAGGAGACGGTGTTGCTAGAATTTACGGACTATCTGGAATTATGGCAGGAGAACTTGTTGAGTTTCCTAATGGAGAAAAAGGAGTTGCTCTAAACCTTGAAGAAGGAGATGTTGGGGTAGCTATTTTAAGTTCCAGCAAAGATATAAAAGAAGGAGATGTTGTTAAAAGAACAAAACAAATTAACTCTGTTCCTGTAGGAGAAGCTCTTATTGGTAGAGTTGTAGATACATTAGGAAATCCATTGGATGGTCAAGGTCCAATTGATGCAAAAGAACGTTGGACTGTTGATATTAAAGCTCCTGGGATTATTGCCAGAAAATCTGTATTTGAACCTCTTCAAACAGGACTTAAAGCTATTGATGCTATGACTCCAATCGGAAGAGGACAAAGGGAACTTATTATCGGTGATAGAAAAACAGGAAAGACAGCTATTTGTATCGATACGATATTAAATCAAAAAAATACTGGAGTTATCTGTGTATACGTAGGAATTGGTCAAAAAGCTTCAACGGTAGCTCAAGTTGTTGATAGATTGAAAAAGAATGATGCTATGCGTTATACAATAGTTGTTGCTGCAACTGCTAATGATTCAGCTACCATGCAATATCTTGCTCCATATGCAGGATGTAGAATTGCAGAGTATTTTATGAATCAAGGAAAACATGTTGCAATTTTCTACGATGACTTATCTAAACAAGCGGTGGCCTACAGAGAGCTTTCTCTTCTATTAAAAAGACCTCCAGGACGTGAAGCTTATCCTGGGGATGTATTCTATCTACATAGTCGTTTACTTGAAAGAGCTTGTAAATTAAATGATAAATTAGGTGGTGGATCAATTACGGCTTTCCCAGTGATAGAAACACAAGAAGGGGACTTTTCAGCATATATTCCAACAAACGTAATTTCTATTACTGACGGTCAGATATTTTTGGAATCAAACCTATTCTTCTCAGGGGTACGTCCTGCTGTTAACGTAGGTCTATCGGTATCAAGGGTAGGGGGTGCTGCTCAGGTTCCTGCAATGAAAGCTGTAGCAGGGAACTTAAGATTGGAACTAGCTCAATACAGAGAGCTTGC
>CACXFL010000130.1 GCA_902766925.1 uncultured bacterium
CCCATCTTAGAGCAAATTGTAGTGATCTTTTATCTAAGATAGAACAACGTGCAAAATTAAATGAAATAGAAGAAGATATCAAAAAAGTAATTCTAGATTTTGATAAGGGATTCACTAATGGCTAATAAATCGGATATTAAAAGAAGAATTCTAAGCGTTGAAGGAACAAAAAAAATTACAAACGCTATGAAATTAGTTGCAGCTTCTAAATTTGCTAAAGCAGCTCAAGCGGTAACTGCGGCTCGTCCTTTTAGTTCTTCGTTTTCTTATATGGTGGAAGAATTAATATCAAATAATACTGAAGATATTGAATCACCATATTTAAAAGTAGTTCCTCAAGAAAAAAAAGTAGCATTGGTTGTAGTCTCTACTGATAAAGGACTTTGTGGAAGTATAAATACAAACCTATTTAAATTTTCAAAAGCATTTATCAATGAAAAAAAACAATTAGGTGTAGAAGTAGATGTTGTAACCTGGGGAAAAAAAGCTAGTTCTTTTTTTACAAAACAGCAGGTAAAAGTTTTATCTAGTAAAGATGGACTACTGAATAAAATAGATTACTCTAAAGCTTCTTCTTATACAACGGAACTATCTTCACTTTTTTTAGAACAAGGATACGATGGGGTATATGTTAGTTTTACTGAATTTAAATCAGCTCTTACTCAGACTCCAAAAGTTATAAAACTTCTACCATTTAGTTTTGGATCAAATGAAGAAACTCAGGTAACAAGAATTGGTAAATATCTAGTAGAACCACCTTTGTCATCTATGATTGATACTCTTATTTTAAAGAAACTTGCAATTGAAGTATTCCAAGTTCTTCTAGATTCATATGCATCAGAACAAGGTTCTAAAATGACATCTATGGATAATGCTACAAATAATGCTACAGAACTTCAAAAGAAACTTGTTCTTCAATATAATAGAGCTAGACAAGGAGCTATTACTACTGAGCTTATTGAAATTGTTGCTGGATCTCAAGCCTTGTAATTTAATCAGTGTTTTAAAGGTTAACTAAGTATTAATTATTAAATATAAATTTAAAGTAGTGTGGAGTTAAAATGTCAGAAGGAAAAATTATTCAAGTAACAGGACCTGTTGTAGACGTTGAATTTTCTAAGGAAGATTTACCAGCAATTTACAACGCACTTTTAGTAACTAATCCTTCTATAAGTGATAAAGCGGATAATCTTACTTTGGAAGTAGTACAACACTTAGGAGAAAAAACAGTAAGAAGTATTGCTATGGATACTACCGATGGACTAGTAAGAGGTATGGTAGTAAAGGATACCAAAGCTCAGATTTCAGTTCCTGTAGGAGATGAAGTACTAGGAAGAATTATAAATGTTGTGGGAAACCCTGTAGATGAGTTAGGTGAAGTTAAAGCTAAAAAGAAATATCAAATTCATAGAGAAGCTCCTAAATTTGTAGATTTATCTACTAAGACAGAAATTTTGGAAACCGGGTTTAAAGTAGTAGATCTAATGAGTCCTTATGTAAAGGGGGGAAAAATAGGTCTATTTGGAGGAGCTGGTGTTGGAAAAACCGTACTTATTATGGAGCTTATTAATAATATCGCTACTCACCACGGAGGCTATTCTGTATTTGCCGGTGTTGGAGAAAGAACCCGTGAAGGAAATGACCTGTATCATGAAATGAAAGAGTCTGGAGTTATTAATAAAACAGCCTTGGTTTATGGTCAGATGAACGAACCACCTGGAGCTCGTGCAAGGGTTGCACTTTCAGGACTATCAGTTGCTGAATATTTCCGTGATGAAGCTCATCAAGACGTGCTTCTATTCATCGATAACATATTTAGGTTTACCCAAGCTGGATCTGAGGTATCAGCACTTCTTGGTCGTATTCCTTCAGCTGTAGGGTATCAACCAACACTTGCTTCTGAAATGGGTGAACTTCAAGAAAGAATCACGACTACCAAGGAAGGATCTATTACTTCAGTTCAAGCAGTATACGTTCCTGCAGATGACTATACCGATCCTGCACCTGCAACAACCTTTGCTCACTTGGATGCTTCCACGGTACTATCTCGTTCCATAGCAGAGCTTGGTATTTATCCTGCTGTAGATCCACTTGCTTCTAACTCAAGAATTTTGGATCCAAACATAGTTGGAGAAGAACACTATGCAGTAGCATCTCAGGTTCAAAGAATTTTGCAACGTCATAAAGAGCTACTAGATATCATAGCAATTTTAGGTATGGATGAACTTTCAGACGAAGATAAACTAACAGTAAACAGAGCAAGAAAGATCCAACGTTTCATGTCTCAACCATTTACTGTTGCTGAACAGTTTACTGGTCATAAAGGAAAATATGTAAAAAGAGAAGATACCATCCGTGGATTTAAAGAAATTTGCGAAGGTAAATATGATGATCTTCCTGAACAAGCATTCTTATTTGTAGGTGGTATTGAAGAAGTTGTAGAAAAAGCAAAACAAATGAAATAATTTGATAGGTTAGGATAGATACCATTTGGTATCTATCCTAATGAATGAAGATGTATAGTGTAATTATCACTCACTTGAAGTGAAAGAGTAAAAGATGGAAGTTAAAGTTATTTCCCCTAGTAAAAAAGTTTTTGAAGGAACCGTAGATGCTCTAACAGTTCCTACAACCACAGGAATAGTTCAGATAATGCAAGATCATACCCCACTTATATCTGAAATTTCTCCTGGAGATCTTTTGATTCATAAAGCATCTGGAGATAATGAGAAATATTTTATCTCTGGAGGATACTTACATGTTGATGAAAATAAAGTGGTAGTTCTAGCAGATAATGTGGAGTAGAAGCTGAAATAGCATATTTGTATTTAGTAAACTACATGGTTAATGTGTACCGGTAGTATTAGATTTATCAGATTTAGAAAACAACCAGAGTTCTCCGCCTTGTTCTTTTGATAGTTGTTTAGCCTCGTTAAATCCGAGGGCTTTTTTAGTGGTATCTACGTACTCGAGAGGAAGATCACGAGTACCAGGATTAAAGAGTTGAGAAGAAAATATAACAGCTACTTTGTCAGAACTTGTATCAATATGTTTGGTTAGATCTGAAGTAGCATAAGACCGAGGTACAGAAGATAACAATGAGGAATCTTCAATATAATGAAGCCAACTTAACCGTTTATAATAAAGAATTGTTTCTATTTTATTTTCATTTAACCAAATTTTTGATTTATGAATTTTAGTTAAAAAATCTATCTTTTCGTCTCTTATATTAATTGAAGCAGCAAGAATAGCTGCCACTAAAAAGAGTGTAATACTATATTTCGAGTTGATTAGTAGTCCAAGTAAGAGGTATATGATAGGAACGATCATCCAAACGTATCTTATACTAGGAAAATAACTGGTTTTTATTATAAGTAAAAAAGTTGTTATAAAGATAAAACTAAATAATAAAAAGAAGAGAACATTATGTTTAGGGATAGTAATTTTAAACCTCTTAAAGGATAGTTTAAAATTATAAGTAAAAGAGGTTGAATTATCCACAGGAATGAATTTAAACTTAATAGTTTTTTTCCATATAAAAATTAAAGCAGAAATTATACCGGCACAGAATAAATAGGTCAAATGTAGTTTATGATCTAAAATTTGCCAAAACTGATGAAATCTAAATAATAGGTCTTCATTTACTAACCGATTTAAGATTCTTCCACCATCAGCATAGACTTTTCCCATTAATATATTGAAAGATTTTGGAAGAATTATAAAAGAAAGAATAAAAGGAGCTGTTGTACATAACACATACTTACCACATAAACTAATATCATTTGTCTTCTTACATATTAACATAAAGGAACAAAACGATAGTATTCCTGCAAATACTATAAAAGAGAAATGAGTCAGATAGGCTAAGAGATAAAGACCTGAAATTATAAATAGAATTTTATTTATTTGTTTGTTATCTAAATGTTCATCACAATAGATAGACTTTAGTAGAACTATGTGGAAATAAATACAAGCCATACTAAAAGCACATAAAAGTTCATACATTCTAATAAAAGTAGCTTGTATGATAGCCCCAACACTTAAAGAGAACATTAAACATATAATAAGCGCGGTTCTTTCTGAATTCAGTAATTTAACTGATTGAAATAAAAAAATCATGACAATAATAAATGATATATAATTAATTGATAGTCCGACCCATATAGAATCGGTACCGTTAAAAATAGAAGATATGGTATGAATGATATAATGATATACAGGGGCATGAACATCTATATCTAGATTATTAAGAATACGAGAATAAGTAAATCTATCTTTAAGAGAGGGAGAAAATAAATTTTTTACCTCATCACGCGATTTCCATTTGTTAAAATACGGACTTCCTTGTACAAGGAACGGTTGAACAGGAGAGTTAGCAGAAGCATAACTCCACATTTCATCACAAAAATGCATTTCTTTATCGTGAGCAACACAGGTATATAACAGAAGATCGAAAAGTATAATCAAAAATAGAATAATATGTGTTTTCTTTATACTGTGTAAATAGGATATGATTCCCTTCATATATGATGACCTCAAGTCAAAAAACTAACAAAAAATCGGATAATCTAAAAGATCAAAAAGAGATTTTGATTATATCCTGTAGCAAGCTGCGCATGATAATATTATATATTAGTTAAGGTTTTAACAAAAGAGTATGCAAATATTTAACGGTAAAATAATAAAAATTAATTATTTTTTTGATTAGGAGATTGATTGGAACTTGATTCAACATCAATTAATCCTTGTTGTTTTACAAATTCTTTTAAATTTTTTATAATACGAGCTTCAATCTGACGAACTCTTTCTCTAGTTATTTGGTATTTATTAGCAATTTGTTGTAATGTGAGAGGGTTATCTGTAAGAAGTCTATCGTGGAAAATTTCAGCTTCTCTAGTTGATAAAAATCCTTCAAATTCCTTTAGATGTTCTTTAAAGATAGACATAATTTCTTTATTAGATAGGAGCTCATCTATTGGAGTGGTATTATCTTGAAGTGTAGAAATAATAGGGCGATGATCATCATCAGAATCCGAAGAAGAAGCAGTTTCCAAAGAAATTTCCGATGAGTTCATTCTCTGCTGCATTTCTATTACTTCACTTTCTTTAACATCCAGGTTCTGTGCCAAATATTTGACATCTAGGGAGGAATTATCCCCTAGAAGTTTTTGAGTTTCTTTCTCTAGATTGTAAAATAGTTTTCTTTGAGCAGCAGTAGTTCCAATCCTAATTTGGCTTTTATTATCCATGATATATTTAAGGATATATGCTTTAATCCACCATGCAGCATAACTTGAAAGTTTAACACCCTTATAAGGATTAAACTTTTTTACAGCTTGCATCAAGCCAACATTTCCTTCTTGAATCAAATCTAAGATGTTTAGTCTTGTTTGTTTAAAATCATTTGCAATTTTAACAACTAATCTAAGATTAGAAGTTATAAGAGTCTGGATAGCAATAGGATCTTGGTTCTCAAAACTAGATACAGCAAGTTTATATTCTTCCTCAGAAGATAAAAGTGGATATCTTGATATTTCCATCAGATACCTTTTAAGTGGAGAGACAGTCTCTAAATCTGAGGATGAAAGAGCAGGCACTAAAGCCCTATCTTCTTGACTTAAGGGAACAAGACTTTCGCTTTCATCTAAAATATCTTTTTTTTCTATATTATTCTCATTTATGTCTATAATATTATTCATGATATAGTAATTGTTCCTAGTTATAAGTTTAAGAAGAAACCTAGAGGTATCAATGATATACGTCATTATCAACCCATATTCAAGAGTAAATATTTTACACCCAGATCTGAAAGATATTCTAGTTAAAATTATTGGAGAATATGGAAAAGTTTTTAAAACCAAGACTTTAGAAGAACAGGACGAGCTAATTACAGAGGCTTATAAAGAGGGGGTAGATACCATAGGAGTATGTGGGGGAGATGGAACTGTAACAAGAACTTTGACTAGTATTTATAAAGCCTATAAGAGTGGAACCTATCCTAAGGTATTATTTTTAAAAGGAGGAACTATTAATTTTTTAGCTCATAATCTAGGGCTGACATCCTCGCCTCAAAAAACTCTTAGTTGGTATGTTGGTAAGTTAAAAACAGGGGCAGTATTAACTACTCAGGAACTTCAGACTTTAGATATTGAAGATAAACTTGGTTTTTTGTTTGTAGATGGAGTGGGGGTTAATTTTTTACAAAAATTCTACGCTAATAAAAAAGGACCAATTAGTTCTGCTATTTTATTTTTAAAAATGCTTTGTTCTACTTTTACCAACGGGAAAGAGGCTAGAAAGTTAATGCAAACTCGTGATATTTGGTATGAATACAAAAACGAAACAAGAATTGAAGGAGGATCTGGAGGATCATTACTATTCCTATCAACAGTTACTAAGATTCCCTTTGGAATAAAGTTTTTTCAAAAAATAGACCAAGGTCTTTTTAATGGAGTATGTTTAAGGTTTAAACCAGGGATGAAGTTTCTTTTTAAAATTCATAGATACTTTTTTAATACCGGTAGAGGAAGAGAAAGAAAACAGTTTGAAGCAAGTTCAGTAAAACTAGAAAACAGGGGAATTTTAGATGAGTATGTATATAGTATCGATGGAGAAGTTTTTACAAAAAAAGTAGAAGAAAAAACTTTACTTCAAGTTAAACTTGGACCTAGTTTTAATTTTATAGTTAAGAAATAATTTTTTTATTTTATAATAGTAGGTAAAACTAGAAATGGTTTTACCTACTTTTGTTTAGGTAGAATTAAAACAGGAAACATAAAATCATAAGGATTAAAAGAAGGATATATGGAACAATCCCAAGTTTTACTTCCACCACCTATTGGAGTGATTCAAGATGTTCTTGGATGTAGGGATCTAGGAATATCATGGTTAGCAGGAGATGGATCAGATAGGTGTTACTATAGAATTTCTGATAAAATTAAAAAAACAAGTTATGTACTTATGAAGTTATCCCAGAAGGATGCGGACTTACTTAAAGAAGGGAAATACGAATGGGTGATCCTCTCATATCTTTTGACTAATTATGGGATAAGGGTTCCTCGAGCTATAAAACTTATCCCAGAGTATGCATCCTTAATAATAGAGGATTATGGAGATGTGATGCTAGAAACATATATCTATAATAACTATCAAAACTCTTTTTCTTTAGTAGAAAATATAATGACAGAAACGTTTAGGATATGTTCTCGGATGTTATCCATTACATATGATGGATCCCTATGGTGTCAAAGAAAATTTGATAAGTTTAGATTTAGTTGGGAGTTAAATTTCTTTTTAACTCATTATTATAATGATACTTTATCATTATTTTTAGATGATGATGAAAAATCTCAATTTGATCGAGAAGTAGAGGATCTTTCATCCTTGATTTCACAAAACTCTTCTTATTTTGTTCACAGGGATTTTCATTCAAGAAACATCATGGTTTATGACGGACAGCTTGCAATTATCGATTTTCAGGATGCCAGACTTGGACCTCCATCCTATGATCTCATCTCTTTAATCTATGATAATTATACTCCTTTTACTATGGAGCAAAGACAGAGATTATTTGATAAAGCTACAGCTTTGCTAAAAAAAGAAAATAAAGATAATATCTACGATCAGATTCTTACTGAATATAAATATGTTTTGTTACAAAGACAACTTAAAGCGATTGGAAGTTATGGTTATTTAACAAAAAAGAAACAAAAACGGGATTATTTATGCTATGTTCCAAAAGCGGTAGAAAGTATAGAATATGTGGTTAAGGAAGATAATAGGTTTCCTTTTTTATCCAAAAAATTAATCCAAAAGATCAAAGCTCATATTTAGGGGAGTAATAATGACAACTAAGTTAATAGATGGATATGTAGGGTTAATTCTTGCAGCAGGATTTGGAACGAGGTTAAAACCATATACCGATCATATTCCTAAACCTCTTCTTCCTTTTTGTGGTTTTCCAATAATAAACCATGCCGTGAGGCGTCTTCTTTCATCAGGAATTAGTGATATTATTATAAACACACATCATCTTCATGAACAAATTGAAGATTTTATAAAAGCAAATTATATCGATAATAAAAACAATGTGTTGACAGGTAATACAGGTAACACTCACATGGAAAAGCCAAATATATATCTATCGTATGAGCCTCAGATTCTAGGTACAGGAGGGGTTTATTCTAAGATTAAAGATAGAATAGATGGAAGAAATACGGTTGTATATAATTCAGATATAATTTCAGATATAGATATCAAGGCATTGATTCTAGCTCATAAAACTAACCCAGAAAGAATCTCCACTATGGTTGTTACAGACTATAAAGAAGGAACCACACCTGTTTATATCAGAGATGATGGAAATCTGTTAGGAATAGGAGATATCTATGAAAGAAAAGAAAATGATAGGAGAGAAAGAGATTTGGGAAAAATACAAAAATGTAGTTTTTGTGCTGTATCTATAGTTAGTCCTTCTCTTATAGCTCTTCTTCCACAAGAAGGGTTTTCTTCTATTATTGATGCATACCATCAAGCACTGTCACAAGGATTAACTATCGGGACTTATTATCACAATGGATTATGGGAAGATATAGGGGATAAGTCTTCATACAGACAAGCTTATATTAAACTTTTTTCATATTTTAAAAAGAAAGAGTATAAAAATATAGAAGAAGCTTTTTTACAGTTAGGCCTTTAGATTTAAAAAAAGAAGAAAAGTTTTTAAATCTACTAATCAAGAGAAAAGAATAAGTATCTTTGTATACTAATCAGCTAATGTATATGTATAGATAAAAGAGATAAGCTTATAATTATTAAGATTTTTTAGTGAGTAATCTTTTTTTGTATAGACTAGGCAGTGTATATACACAAGAAGAACAGCTATCTATACAAAGAGATTTTGTATAATCATAATTTAGATATAAAAAAATAAGAACACGTCTAGGTTCTTATTAATTTATCGACTACTCTTAAAGGGAAGGGTAGAGGGGTTCAGTTTGGTTATTTGCGATTTAAGTTATAGTTTTTATATCTTATTTTGAATAAATTATTAAAGTTTTAAAAAATATATCTAGTTTAAATTACTTAATATTTTAATCTTTTTATCATTTTATTAACTGAACAACATAAAAAGCGTCTTGTAATATCATTACTATCGGTTGGAGTTTAATCCAAGAGGTGATTTTTCAAGACTTCTTTTTATTTTTCGTTGTTTCATTATGTTTTCTTTCAAGTTAGTTGTTAGTTGTTTAGTTATTTATTTTATAAGATAATTAATTTTTTAATTTTAGTTAAACTTTTTTTAACACTTATATTTTTATTAAGAAGCAAAATTCATACTAAATCCAAAATCTGAAAGGATATTCTTTACAGAAAGTTGAGATAAAGTTTTTCCTGATTTAACTGAGTTTTGGTTGTTATCTTGTTGTTGTTGTAAATTAGAATCTGAATCAACTGATTTTGTGTTTTTATTTGTATCAATTTTTAATACGTTAGCAACTTTAACATTTTTAACGAAATTTATAGTAGCAGATAATAAAGAAGCGTTTACATAATAAATTTTTTGTCCAACTGAAATTTGATCTGGATTTTCGATTGTATCGTTTTGTCTCCAGATGGTTTTCCAGTTTTCATAACTACCTGTAAGTTCTTGAGCAATTCCTGAAAGAGTGTCACCAGCTTTTACAACTACTTCAGATCTAGCAAGACCTTCATAGTTAGAAGCAAAAGCCATAGAGTCGTTTGTTAATTGATAATAAACAACATCTCCTGGATGAACGTTGTTAGGGTTTTGAATAGAAGAAAGTTCTTGAATTTCAACCCATTTGCTTGGATTTCCATAGATTCTTCCTGCTATAGATTCCAAAGTATCACCAGCTTGGATGATATAAGGCATTTTTGATCCCATTTCTGGAAGAGCAAATCCAGCACTAGCTGCAGGAGCTTCACTAGTAGAAGCTGAAGAGTTCACAGGAACATCGCCAGCAGGAGCTGAAGCTACGTTATTAGAACTTGCGTTGTTAGTAGCAACATTGTTACTAGCAGCATCTTCTGGTAGTGGATCAATTGGAGCTTCTCCAGCAGAGGCTGTATTTTCTGCTTCA
>CACXFL010000131.1 GCA_902766925.1 uncultured bacterium
GTAACTACAATATGATAGAAAGGTCTATTTTTTCTACCTTGACGTTGTAAACGAATAGCAACAGACATTAAAAACTCCAATACTTAATAAAAAAATTAATCTCTCTTAAACTAAAACTTAAACATCATCTACTAAGCTCGAAGATTGCCAGCCCAACCCTCTAACCAGAGACTAGATGATAACACGGTTTTTGAATAAATAAACCAGAAAAAAGAGATATCATAAAAAAATGATCAAAACTACTTTTTTTCTAAAATATTTGATAACATATCCTCATGTAACTAATTTTGATTAAAAAAGCTATAGTATTGGTTTTATATTAGTGGTTAATTCTTGGAGAAAATATGAATAAAAAAGTAGCTTCTATTCTTAACTATTTAATATCACTATTTATTCTTCTTTCATCTACTACTTTTCTTTGGGGAGTTAGTATAAAAGGAGATTCTTTTAGAGCAGAGCTTCCAAGGTCATTAAAAACAACTAAAATAAAGCTAAAATTTACTCTTCAAGGAATTCCTAGTACTGATATTAGTTCTCAGGATGTAAAAACCCTTGCTGGAATGGTAAAGATATTTGTACCTGCAGTTAAAAATGGTATTGAAGTTCCTGATGTAGAAAATGAAAATTCAGAAATAAAACTGACAAGAGAGTTATCTGAAAACGATTGTAAGTTAGAAGCAAACGAAGATAGTTCTTATTATGAACTTACCCTAAGTTTTGAAATTAAAGAAACCCAAGCCGATGTTATAAATACAGCGATTGCTGATACAAAAAAATTAGCTTTTACCATTCAGTATAAAAGTAAAGATAGTACTACTACGGACCTTACTAAGGATGAAAGCGGAAAACTTCTTGAAGCAATTGTTCCTCCTCCAGTAGTTGATGCTCCTGATTTAACTGGAGCAAGTTCTGGGTTTAGAAGTGTTGGAGTAAATTGGAATCTTCCTGATAAAGTTAAACTACAAGATGGATCTTATGGTACACCTTCTGATTTATCGTTAATTATTATAAAGAAGGAAGAAGGTAAAAATACGATTGATATTCCTTCTAAGGTATATACTCCTTCTAATGCTACTGATACTCCTACAACCTGTACGGTTGATCTACGGGCTCCTTCAGGAACAATTTGTGATAACTGTTTATCACAGGATACTTACTATGATCTTTCTTCCCTTCCACAAGGAGTAACTACTTTAAATGTAGATAATATATCTAAAGGATCTACTACTCTCGGAGGACTTGAGGTATCTAAAGAATACGTAGTTCTTGCTCAATACGGATCTACTGGCCTTTCTAGAAGTAAATGTTTTACAGCAACTCCTTACACAAACTACTCACTATCTGAATTCTATGAAGGTACTCATGCAAAACAAGATGATCTAAACTGTTTTATAGCTACAGCTGCTTATGGAACTAGTTTTAGTTCTGAACTCTACATTCTTAGATGGTTTCGTGATACTTATCTAAAATCTAATACTATTGGTTCTAAGTTTGTAACTTTGTACTATAAGTATTCTCCTCCGATTGCTAAGTTTATCTCAAAGCATCCTATGGTTGCTTCCATGGTAAGAGGAACTTTATTTATACCTGTGAAGTTATGTACTCTTCTACTTATCATGAGTCCTTATGTTCCTAATTGGTTATCTTTTGTTTTAGTTATGATGTTTTTAATTCTTACAGGATATGGTTGCTTAAGACTTGTCAGATTAGTCAGAAGATAAATATAATTACATCTATTAAATCTTTATTAAAAAGAAGACTTCTACTAGTATTAGTAGAAGTCTTAATTTATTGTATTAATTGTTGGTACTAGTTTTTATCTGATTGAATATGTAAGAGCTCCTTTAATTCTAATATTTGAGAATCTAAAATCTTCTTCCCCAGCTTCTAGTTTTTGCATTTGATATCCTAACTCAATTTTTGAACCAAAGTCTTTCATAAAACTACCATTAACATTTGAGAAGAACCAACCTAAACCAAAATATAGGTTTGGTTGTTTTACTTTAACTTTATCATCTAAATCAGGTCCTTCTCTCAATTCTTCCAGCATTATTGCTCCATATTCATCCGATGCCATTTCTGCTTCTACTTCTGGGTCTATTTCTACATTCCAATCAGTTTTTAATTTTCCTTGTCCCCAAACGCCTACAGCAAATTTTGCATATAAAGCACTTGAATCAAAGTTTAAAAATGCATATTCAGCACCTAGATTAAATTGTAGACTCGAATATTTGTCAAATTTTGTATAAGCCTCAATGTCTCCTTCTCCTTCACCTACCTTTTCATCTAGACTAATAAATCCCATTTCAAAATCACCACCTAATCTCAATCCATTAACAACTTCTGCCCATACTCCAAAATTAACAGCTTCTCCAATTTTTCCGTCAATAACATCTTTAAAATCTTTATCTGAAACCCCATTAAGAAACTAATGATAGAACTAAGAATAATTACAAACCTAGTTACAACGAACGATAAAACATTAATATATGAAAACTAAGAAACTGTTGTATATCGATCAATATACATAATAGCATACAAGAAAAGGAACTATCGTCACTTTCTCCTCGATTCAGTACGGTAGTACTCAGAATTCAATTCTACATTTAAGTTAAATCTTTTATAAGTTTTTCGATATCTTTATAGAATATTGGTAATATATCCTTAACCGTTTTCCATACTATCTCGTAATCAACTCCAAAATAATCATGTATTAATTTATCTCTCATTCCAGCAATTTGCTTGAAAGGAATACCTGTACAGTTTTTTTTAAAATCAACTGGGAGATTCTTAACAGCTTCACCAATTATTTCTAGATTTCTCTCAACAGCATCTTTAAGCATATCATTTGAAACAAACTCTGAGTAATCTAAATTATCAGTATATTTCAATATTTTTACTATGGAATTCTGTATATCCTGTAAAAAAAATAGGGGCTCTTTATTTTTCATAACTGTATCGCTTCTTTAAGAATTTTATCTTTTATGAATATCTTTAAACTTCCCGGCGTTCCAAGATCTATTTTCTTATTAAACAGATTTGCAATATAATCCTGCAGATCAATAAATTTAAAATAATCTATCGGTTGAGTAAAATTAACAAGTAAATCTATATCACTATCGGAAGTCTGTTGATTTCTAGCATAAGATCCAAAAAGCAAAAAATCCTTTACACAAAAATTTTCACTCAAATAACCGTAGTGTTCTTCAAGTATAGATTTTATTTCCTCAATTGTATAAATTCTATCTTTTCCCATATTTTTATTATAACATCTTTTATTTTCTTTATAAATTAAAAATTATTAAGAGAAAAATTATTTTCTTTGAATGAGAAAAAAGTATATATAATAAAACAAAAAAAGAGCTAGGTAGCACAAAAATACTCTGTTTTTATACAATTGTTCTAATAAATCAAATTAAATCTACTAGTTTTACAGTATATACTAATTTTCAAAAAATAAATGATTGAGCCTACCTTTTTAAAATACTATTCTTAATTTACTTGGACTAAGCTGAGGAGGTCATAGTGTCTCACGTTATTATAAAACAGGATGAATGTAAGGGATGTAAACTTTGTATAAAAGCATGCCCTAGAGGAGTACTTGGAGTATCTGATAGTATCAATAAACTAGGATATCAACCAGCTTGTGTTAAGGTGGACAGTTGTATTGGTTGTGGAATATGTTACTACTCATGTCCAGAACCAGGAGCTATCAGTGTATTTAAAGATAAAAAAGAACAAAAAAATTCTAACTAGATATTAGTGTGGGAATTGTTATGAGAAAGACTTTAATAAAAGGAAACGAGGCAGTAGTAAAATCTGCAATTCTTGCAGGATGTAGATATTACTTTGGATATCCTATTACTCCAGCAAGTGAGATAGCTCACACTGCTGCTAAATATTTTCCACTAGTTGGAGGAACATTTCTTCAAGCAGAAAGTGAAATATCTGCAATTAATATGGTATATGGGGCTAGTGCTTGTGGAGTAAGGGTAATGACAGCTTCTTCTGGACCTGGAATAAGTTTAAAACAAGAAGGAGTTTCTTATATAGCAGGAGCTGAGCTGCCTTGTCTCATAGTAGATGTAATGAGAGCTGGTCCAGGACTTGGAAATATCTGGGCTGAACAAGGTGATTATAACCAAGTAGTAAAAGGTGGAGGACACGGTAACTACAGGGTTCCTGTACTTGCTCCAGCTTCTGCTCAGGATATGTGTGATTATACTGCTCTTGGATTTGATATAGCTGATAGGTACCGAACTCCTGTATACCTTTTTACAGATGCATATATAGGACAAATGATAGAACCTGTAGTTTTTCCTGAAGTAGATGTAGTCAATAAAAGTCAGGATAAAAAATATGATTGGCAAATTAGAGCTACAAGGGAAACAAGATCTAACTGTATTACCTCAATTGTAATGAGTCCAGAAGGTATGGAAGAGTTAAACCTTAGATTACAAGAAAAGTATAAAAAGATTTCTGAAAATGAGACAAGATACGAAACATATAGATGTGAAGATGCGGACTATCTTATAGTAGCTTATGGAATATGTTCTAGACTTGCTAGAACTTGTATAGATAGACTGCAAGAACGGGGAATTAAAATAGGACTTGTTCGTCCTATAACCCTGTGGCCTTTTCCTTCTCAAGCTTTGAAAGATCTTGTTAGTAATAACAATATCTGTCATACCTTAGTATTTGAACTTTCTAACGGTCAGATGATAGATGATGTACGTCTTTCGGTAGAATCTAGGTGTAAAGTATCTCTGATAAATAGAATGGGTGGAGTAGTTCCTAAGGAATCTTGGATTATTCAATCTATTCTCAGTAAGATAAGTAAGGAGTAGTATAATGGAAGAAATGATACTTTCTAAATCCAAAGGATTTTATGATACCTATTTTAGAAAAGATTCTAATCAATTTACTACTCATTACTGTCCTGGATGTGGTCATGGAAAAATTCATAAACTGATCGCTGAGGCCCTGGTAGATCTAGGTATTCAAGACAGAACTGTTATGATCTCTCCAGTAGGATGTTCAGTATTTGCCTACTACTATTTTGATTGCGGAAACATTCAAGTAGCTCATGGTAGAGCTCCTGCTGCAGGAACTGGAGTTACTAGAGCATTGGATGATTCACTGGTTATATCATATCAAGGAGATGGAGATCTTGCTGCTATTGGAACAGCTGAAATTATCCACGCTGCAAATCGTGGAGAAAAAATGACAGTAATTTTTGTAAATAATGCAATATATGGTATGACTGGAGGACAGATGGCTCCTACCTCTCTTGAAGGTCAAGTAACTCTTACTACCCCTTATGGAAGAAATCCTCTCACAGAAGGGTATCCAATAAGAATGTCCGAAATTATCTCCACACTTACAGCTCCTGTATATGTAGAACGAGTTGCGGTTCATAATTATAAAAATATTATGAAAACAAGACAAGCTATCAGAAAAGCTCTTCAGGTTCAAAAAGACGGACTTGGTTTTTCTTTTATAGAAATTATCTCTCCTTGTCCTACATCCCTAAGACTTGCTCCAACAGATTGTGAATCATGGGTAGAAGAGAAGATGATTCCGTACTATCCACTAAAAGTATTCAAAGATGAAATATCTACAAGAACACCTCATTTCCCTGAACATAAAACCTTTACTGATATCTATGAAGTTATAGGAATTGACGATATAAAAGAAGATACTGGCTCATTTAATCTTAAAGAGGATCAAAAAATAAGAATATCTGGTTTTGGAGGTCAGGGAGTACTTTCTTCAGGGTTGATGCTTGCAGGTATAGGAATGAAACAGAATAAATTTACTAGCTGGCTTCCTTCTTATGGTCCTGAGATGCGTGGAGGAACTGCTAACTGTCATGTAAATATTTGTTCTTCTAAGGTTGGTTCCCCTGTTATAGATAGTCCAAACGTACTTATTGCTATGAACATAGCTTCTTTAGATGAGTTTGAAGATATAGTAGTACCTGGTGGAACAATATTTGTAAACTCTTCACTAATAGATAGAAAAGTCAGAAGAGATGATGTTAATACTGTATATATCCCTGCTACCCAGATTGCAGAATCTATGGGACTACTTGCGGCAACTAATATTGTAATGATAGCAAGTTATCTAAAACATCTGTCTATAAATAAACAGATGTTAATAAATGAAGTTAAATCATCTTTAAAGAAAAAGAATCTATTAGATAAAAATATAGAAATAATTAATAAAGTATATTCTTCAAATTAGCTATATCAATCAAGTAGGAGAGGTGAGTTTAACGGTAAAGATGCGACAGTTAAAGAGTTTTCAATGGATCCTGCATTTTAAATGTTTTATAATTTTTCTACAGCCATAGCTTTTACTTTTATGTGAAAAATTTTCACATAAAAAGTTTTATTCCTAATCTCAAAGTAACACTCTAGCAAGGTTAGGTTAATTAGTATATTTACCTCATCTTATTATCGCTGTACTCTTCTTTATAGCACATCAATACTATAATCATTGGTACCATTAATTTTAGATAACCTAATAACTTTAGAAATCTCTTGATCAAGACTGCTACTATGAATATTCATTCCTATATCAATATCTGCTATATCTTTATTATTTAACTGAATTACTATTTGAGATTCTCTAGAAGATAATTTTTTTATTTTAATATCATAATAATCTTTTGATAGAGAGACACTAGATCCTGTAAGATTTACTAAATCTACTTTCATTGAGTTAATATCAGCTTCTCCTAGATTTTCAACCTTCATTTTAAAACTAATCTCATTATTTAATTTAGATACCTCTTTTATAAATTTATATGAGATAGTTGAAATATCTACGGGATCAAGAGTAATAGAAGTTTTAATAATAGAATTTAAAACTACTTGACTATCTTGACTTATTCCAACAAAGATAGGAACACTACCTTCAAGTTGTGGATACAGTGGGATATCTACCTTTACACTAGATTTAATCTTTTGAAACGGTTTTAACTTCTCTAATAGTATTTCCTTACTTTCCATATCACCGTTTACAGATACAACAAATAAAGACAGTCTATCTAAAATTTGATTAGTATTATTCTCAATAGTTACTGGAATCACTAAACTAGATCCTTTGAATGATACAAGTTTTTTATCCACTGATATATTAACTTTTTTATCAGCTTTTTGTATTGCCGTATCATTTATAAGTTTTGATTTCATCCTATCATCAGTCCAAGATAGATCAAAAGTTTTTTCAATCCACGATTCAACCTCTTCAGTATTTTCTAGTATTTTTCTACTAACATCCTTTGATAGTCCTAACCAATGATAAGGTCTTGACATTGCTTTAAGATCCTGAGAAGTATAAGTATCAAGGACTTTAGTTAATATATCAGTAGCTATTTGAAACTCATAACCTTCTCCTTGGTTATCATCTAGAATTTTTTTAAGTTCCTTTGCTTCTAAATAATATCCTTTTAAAGAAGATGAAAAAAAGAGATTATCTTCTACCAGAGAAGTTGCATTCAACCTATTTTTATGGAAGTTTTCATTATCAAATCTTTGGTTTCCCAGTAGGTTTATATTCTCTTGTTTTTTATATACTGGTTGTAACCATACATCAGGAGTTATTCCTGTATTTTGTATAGTTTTACCACTTGGAGTATAGTATCGGGATATAGTAAGTTTTATAACAGGATTCACCTTACTATCTAAATGAATTAAACTTTGTACAGATCCTTTACCAAAAGTAGGCTGTCCTATAACCAAAGCTCGTCTATTATCTTGCAAAGCTCCTGCAACAATTTCACTAGCACTTGCAGAATTTTGATCTACAAGAAGCATTATAGGATAATTACTATGGGAAAAATCTTTATCTATTTTTTTCTTAAATATAGAACTATGTTTTTTAATATCTTGTGGGGTTACGGCATTATTTACTTCTTCTAGTTCCCCCTTGGTGGATACTATAACTCCTTGAGATAAAAATACATCCGATACCTCTATAGCCTGATCCAATAGTCCCCCTGGATTTCCTCTAAGATCTAGAATCATTCCTTCAATTGATCCGTATCGTTTTTTAAATTCAGTAAGTTCTTTTATAAGATCTGATTTAGTAGTTTGGCAGAAAGAGTCTATTCTTACGTATATAATATTATGTTTATCTGTTACTTTTTTACTACTTACTGAACTTCTATCAATATCAGCTCTACTTAATTCTACTCGTCTTATTATTCCATCCTTTGAGGATAAAATATCTAGTTCTATACTTTCTCCTACAGGTCCACGCATCCTCTCACCTATAGTATCTAGATTCATTCCGAAAGTATAAGCTCCGTTTACTCTTACTATCTTATCTCCTGCAAATATCTTATTTGATTTTTCAGCAGGAGATCCTTTTACTACTTCTAATATTACACACATATATTTATCCATACCTACAGTAAGACCTATACCTCCAAACCGTCCTTCTGTACTTCCTCTTAACTCCTCATATGCTTCTGCTGATAGTAAACTACTATGAGGATCCAAAGATCCTAGCATTGAGTTAAGTACCAAAGAAGATGTTTCAACAGATGATAGGTAAGAGTTAGAACTTTGTTTTATAAACAGAATCAATCTTAAAAGGTATGAACTGAGTCTAGAATCTGTAATATTTTGATCTATAGTATAGATGATTTCACGAGAGGTATCAGATATTTTTAAATATAGTGGAAATTTTTTTTGTTCATATATTTCTTCTAAATTAAAGATTCTTTGATGTTTAAAATCTTGTGAGTAACTATAAAAAGCATTCACACCAGAATAAGACAGTGAGATTCCCTCTACTGTTGATAAAATAAGATCTAAATTATTAAGTGTATCTTTATCTACATAATACTCTTTTATAAGACTAACTACAGATCTAACTAATTTAAAATCATCTAAAATACTCGCTTGAAAATCAGAATCTAGACTTGAGATATCTTTATATAAGGTAGAGATATATTCATCTTCATCTATACTAAGTTTTTTACTGTAAAAGCTATTTTCTACATAGGTGAGTTCATAAATAAGACAAGCTAAAAACACTCCACAAAATACTGTTATGAAATTATAAATAAATAATTTCAAATAAGCTTTCTGAAATACCAAAGATAGTTTATTAAAAATTGATCCTTTAGATAAACTCACTCTCTCTCCCTACTATGATCAAAGATCTCTTATTTAAAATCGGTTTTTTGAATGATTTTTTTACACAAAGAAAGATAGGGAGACTGATAAATAGGTTAGTATAACTAATTGATTTAATAGAGATATAAAAGTTTTTTTGTATATTTTCTAATTTTTTTTCTACCTTATCCGAACCCTTTTTATGGATTTGATTTTTCAAAAGAAAAAAGGGTTTTTTATGATAAGTTTAAATTCCAGATTTATACAAAATATTTTCCACTCGTGGAAAATATTTATAGAACTTGTACTTTGTACGGTACTTGGGATAGTAGTATCGAGGGATTTAATAGCAAAAAACCATAATAACTCTAACTATACATACACTAAAACTTTTGAAAAATGGGAAACTACTATTTACACAGGATCTAATTATGATCTAGATGATGTAGAAGAAAAGATCGTAGGTTTTATTCAAAAAAATCCTCATAATCCTTTTCCATATTATTTAATGTCTACTCTTTATCTTAAAAAAGCTATTAACTCTACAATGGATGCAACGGGATCTAATGGAAGTTATTTAAGAAAGAGTATGGAACTTACTCAAAACTTAGTAGAAACATATCCAAGTTTAGATCTTGGATATATCACTATGGCCGAGAGTTTATTTATGTTATCTCAATCTGAACAGGCTAAAGATCTATTGCATGAAAGTTTAATAGTGGTAGAAAATCCTAGTTGGAGAATATATTTTGAATTATCTAAAATATATTTTGAACATGATGTTAAACGGTCTTCTTCTTATATAGAACAGGCTCTGAGTTTTAATGATTCTAACATCGATGTGTTGGTTCCTGTATTTATAGATATATTGGTATCTAAATATCCACTAAAATTACAATCTAAGATTTCATCAGATAAAAATCTATCTAGTTTAATTAAAGAACTTAAACACTGGAATGAACTGTATCCTCATCCTGCTTTTTTAGAAAAAATAGGTACTCTTCTAGTAGAGCAAAAAAACTATAAGTTAGCTCACCTTTATTTAACTCAAGCTTATAAAAGTAAAAATCCTTTGTATCTTTATGGAGCTTTGTTAGATAGCAAGATAATGTATGAAAATTTAAATAAGATAGTAGAATCTAAAAAACTTCTTAGCTCTATTTTAAACTTAAAATATATAGATCGTTATCCTCAAGTAAAACAAATCGCAGGACTGTATCTTGGACATATAGAACTTATTAGTAAAAATACACAGGAAGCAAAAAAATATTTTGCTTCTGTACTAAAGGATGGGTTTAGTAACGATTTTATAGGAAACTCCCTTCTTGAGAGTGTACATACCATGTACAAAGGTTGTGGATATACTGAGGAATATGCTCAGTTTCTTTCTGAGCTTTTAGACTCTTCATATCTAGCTTCTTCTGTATACGCCCATCTTTCTAAAATATATTCTGAGGAATTATCTGATCATATATCTGGTATGGAATATATTACATCTGCTATAACCTTAGAATCTTCTAAACCTGATTATTATGTTCAAGCTGGTATTGTTCTCTATAGATTAAACAAGATGAAATCAGCTTCTGAGATGTTTGAACTAGCTTATAAACTAAATCCACTAGATGCTACAGCAAGGTATAACTATGCTTGTACTATGGCTCTTATGGGAAATATAGATACAGCTTATCAGTCACTTCAAAAAGCTATAAACCTAGACCCCCAACTTTATCTTACAGCTGTTAATGATTCCGATCTAGCTTCATTAAAGAAAGATCCTAGGTTTCATCAAATAGAAGATACCTACACCCATCTTACTTCAGCTCCTAATTTTAAAGAAGCTGGGGAGGAAGAGTTTCCCGATTTAGATCTTGATCTACTAGATCAAGATATTCTCCAAGAAGAATAAATTTGTACCTTTTTCTTAATTTTTAGTATCCATACGTATATCTAAAATAATCTTATTTTAGAAGTAAAAACGTTAAGTTACTTAAAGTTTAGTTCTTTTTCTATTAATAAAAAATGTCATAATGGCATTTTTTATTAATAGATGAGTTATGGTATGGAAGAGATAAAAAGAGATCTTTATCTAAAGAGATTGATAAAGGTAAGAGAAAATGGACTAGCCAAAATAATAACAGGAATCAGATGCTATGGAAAATCTTATCTTCTAGATCCTATTTATAAAAATTATTTAATAAATAAAGGTATCAGCGAAGATCAGTAATAGGAATTATGGATTTTCTTCAAGATTAAAACTATATTGAAAATATTAACTAAATTTATACTAAAAAAGCGTTTAGTAACAGAATCCATACTGAAACTAAACGCTTTTTTATCTATCTACAGGTTACTATCCTGAATATTGATTAGTATATCAAGATACTATCCCTTACAACAATCGATTAATAACCACCAAATATACATCTACCTATACCACCAACCAGGCTAAAAGCACCACCTACTACAGTCTGTCCAACATAAGCAACACCTCTTACAGTGTTACCAGCAAATGTAGCTACATTGTATAATGGACGTCCTGGAATATAACCGCCGTATGTGCCGTAAGTTCCGGTACCGTAATCATAATATGAAACACAAGCACAATCATAACCACTAGGAACACTATAACAAGCTTGGGTACATGTTCTAGAAACTGTTTGAGAAGCAGGATTAGAAATTTTCGTTTGTTTTAACGATTCATCACCATCTTTTACTACCTTAACTTCAGTATCTTTTTTCTTATCATAACATTGATCTTTTGTAACCTTAGGAGCATTAGTAAAATCAGCATGAGAACCTTCAGGAATTGCTACCACATATTCACCAGGACCTCCATTTGCAGGTCCTGCTAACAATTGAGCGCTTGGAATATTAGAAAATCCAGGAGCAATATCTGGAGGAAGAGAAGCTTGATTGATCACACCTTTAACCTTAGCATTAACACTTTTTGACTCTGCTACAAGTTGGCTTGATCCTGGGATCTTTGAATTTTGTTTATCAACAGGAATTATTAACTCTTGATCACCTGGAGCATCAAATGTTTTTTCAAAAGATTGATTATTCTTATATGAAGCTGATGAACCATTATTATCAGGGAAATAACTTAGTGTAAAAGAATATTTAGTCCCTACTTTTAATTCTTGTTCTACTCCTTCCGTAATAGCTTTACGTCCTGTAGTAGATGTTTGATTATTTCCTTCTTCTACATACGACAATTCTACAAAATTACATTGATCTTGTTCACAACCTGCAAGTTCTCCAAAACTTACACTAGCAAGCCCTGAACCTGACCCTGTTGTTTTACATGCATAAAATCCTAACGAAAATAGGGTACACACCCCCACTATTACGATCCTTCTCATTCTAATAATCTCCTATACATAAAATTAAAACAAAAACTATCATTCAGCCTATAACGTCTATGATACCATATTTTTAGACCTTGAGGCTAAAAAAATTTTTAGCTTTTTTAACATAGGTACTTATAGCTACTTTAAGTTCCCCTTCATCCGAAAAAACCTTCTCTTTTGCTAAAAAATTTAATAGATAGAATCTTCCATACATATCTTTAAATTCTTCTTTTTTTATCTCATCCATAGAAAAAGAAGAATCTAAAATATGGGCTTCAACCACCCTAGAATCTACAGGATAAGAACCTGGATCCACTTTTCTTAAAGTAGGACGAGATCCTATATGGATAATAGCATTATAGATTCTGTCCTTAAAATCAGATTGAGACTGAGATTGAACCTGTGGCTTAATATAAGGGTTATAAATATATGGGTAGAACTTGTATTCATTGATATTAATTCTAATACTATCTCCAATGTTTATAGTAATACCTTGAGATAAAGATTCCTTACGGTAAGACGTCTGATATAAAGTGATAGCCCCTATATATACCCCCTGGTCATATATGGTTCCAGGATACTCTATATTAATGGTAGGAAACCCTAATGAAGTTGCTCTATGAACCCCATGAGACAAGGCTCCTTGGATATATGGAGTATATCCAAGAAGTTCTCTAGAGTTTTCAATACTATGTTCACGAATCTTAGATCTAATTCTAGTAGAAGAGATGATATTAGATGAACTATCCAGAATATAAGAAGATTCAAACACATAGGAAACTTTTTCTAAATCTTTCAAACTCCCTTCCCTTTGATATCCAAATCTAAAATCTTTCCCAACAGCAATTAGTTCTATACTAAAATATCTTAAAAAATCTAAAAACTCATCTTTTCTGATACTTTTAATATTCTCTGGTAAAACCATCACATAATCTACCCCTAGATTAAATAGAGCTTCTATTTTTTGTTCCATGGTAAATATGGAATGATTATAGGATCTAAAGGTTATAACCATAGATTTAGATTCTTTAGAACCTGAGGTAATTTTTTGGATAATGTATCTGTGTCCCTGATGTACCCCATCAAAATTTCCTATAGCTACTCTTAACTTATATCCTGGATAAAAATCTTGGTTATTTTTAGGATTTACATATAATTTTAAATCAATTTTTAATTTTAAATCTTTAGTTAAATCTTTATTAAAATCTGTATCCATTTTATGTTCTCTGTTCTAGCTGAAATATATTTCCCATCTACTATAAACTGTTTTTAGAATTTGTCTAATAGTAGCTATAATGAGTGTCTAAATTATACGCTTTTTACCCAATAAATACTAGAATATCTCTCTTATAAAAGAGGAAATAAGCCTTTATATTCACTACCTTCTAAGTTACACTGATTAAGCCAGGATATTAATTTTTTGTTATAGTTTTTGTTGTAGCCTATGAGTGATAAAGTAAATAAAAAGAGCGTTGTTATTATCGGAGCAGGTCCTGCTGGGTTATCTTGTGCATATAAATTATTGGAAGAATCAACTGAATTTGAAGTTAATATAATAGAAGAAAGTTCCTTTGTAGGAGGGATTTCCCGTACTGAAGTACATAACGGTAATCGTATGGATATGGGAGGTCATAGATTTTTTACTAAAGATAAAAGTGTAGAAGAATTTTGGAACAAAATTCTTCCTCCTCAAGGAAAACCTGCTTTTGATGATCTAATTTTAAATAGAACTCCTCTTCTATGTACAGATGGACCAGATCCTGAGATAGAAGATAGGGTTATGCTTCATAGAAAAAGAATATCTAGAATATACTATGGCAATCATTTCTTTGATTATCCACTATCACTGAAGATATCTACCATTTTTAATTTAGGAATAATTACAACTATTAAGGTAGGTTTTAGTTACCTCTATTCTTGTATTTTTAAAAGAGGGGAGACTAACTTAGAGAATTTTTACATAAATAGATTTGGTAAAAAACTTTATCAGATGTTTTTTGAAGATTACACCCAAAAACTTTGGGGAATTCATCCTTCTAGTATTTCTTCGGATTGGGGAGCCCAAAGAGTAAAAGGATTATCCATCAGAAAGATTTTAACTTCTATGTTATTTGGTTGGATAAAAAATCATAATACAAAGAACCAAGAGACATCATTGATTGAGAACTTTTCCTATCCTAAATACGGTCCTGGACAACTCTGGTCTGAAGTTTTATCCCATGTTCAAAAAAAAGGAGCTACAATTAAATTTAACTGTCAAGTTAGAGGAGTAGTAGTAAAAAACAGTAAAGTCGAATCTGTGATATGTAAGAATGATAGGGGAGAAGAGATTAAAATACCTACGGATATTTTAATCTCTTCAATGCCTCTATCAACTCTAGCACTATCTATCCAAAACGAGGTACCTAATGACAGAGTTATTCAAGTAGCTAAGGGATTAAAATTTAGAAGTTTTATAACGGTAGGTCTTCTATTATCCAAATTAAAATTAAAGAACAATTCCCAAATAAAAACAATCTCAGATATTCCTCCAGATTGTTGGATATATATACAGGATAGAAGAGTAAAAATGGGAAGGATCCAGATTTTTAATAATTGGTCTTGTTATCTTGTTAAAGATGTAAAAAATACAGTTTGGTTAGGACTTGAATATTTCTGTAATGAAGGAGACGAGTTTTGGAATAAGACGGATATTGAACTAAAAAACATAGCTTTGAGCGAACTAAAGCTTATGGATATTATAGATGAAGACTCATTGATCTTAGATTATTGTTGTTCTAGGGTAGCCAAAGCTTATCCAGCTTATTTTGGAACATATAAGGATATAGATGTAATTATAAATTACATTAACTCAATTAATAATATATACTGTGTAGGAAGAAACGGTCAACACAGATACAATAACATGGATCATTCGGTTCTTACAGCTTTTAGATGTGTGGATCATATTTTAAACCGTGATGTAACTCGAGATGATATATGGAAAGTAAACACAGAAAAGGTTTATCATGAATCAACATAACAGTACAGTACCTATTGATACTGGTTACGATCAATTTGTGTTTATAAAGAATCTGAAGGATATCAAAGATCTGAGATCTTTGATATCTCTTCTTATCCATCATCCTTTTATAAGACAAGTACTTTTCTATTGTATTGTAGGATTTATAGCAACCCTGACAGATACTTCAACTTTATTTCTATTGGAAAAATTAGGACTTCATTATATTCCTGCTTCAATCTTTGGTTTTTTAGTAGGACTTACTACTAACTATACTTTAGCCAAAACTTTTGTATTTAATACTAACAAATCTAATTTTTCTCTCTTAACAGAAATTCTATTTTATTCTCTTATCGGGGTTATAGGACTCTTACTTACGGTAGGAATCATGTACTTTTTTACTCATGTACTAGGTTTTTATTTTATGATTTCTAAAATGTTAGCTATAATAACAGTTTTAGTATTTAATTTTACTTCAAGAAGATTTTTATTATTTAAGTAGATCAAAAGACAAAAGATTGTAGGCATAGATACAGATAGGGAGGGTTGTTTTATATGATTAAAGGAACAAATCAAGGATCAAAGTATTCTAAGAATCTTAATAAAAAAAACCAATCCACAAAACCTATATCCTTTAATATATTTGGATTTACTCTATTAGAGATAATGATATCTGTAGCAATTGTTGGAGTACTGTTTTTAATTATAAATAAATTTACAAATATTACTTCAAGACAATCCAGAGTTTTTACAGTTAAATCCCAATCTGATATTAACTTTAATATCTTTAAAAGTCAGATGGTAAGAAATTTATCTGAAGGATCTATTAAAAATGGAACAATTGAGGTAGAAGCCGATAATCCTTATACCATAAAAATAAACAACACCCGTTACTCCTGTGGATGTTTAAATACTGCTACTCTTCCTTCTGGAGGACCTAATTTTGTTAATAAGCTTAAAGGGGATTTTAACTATGGTAGTGAATCAGGAGTTCAAACAAGACTTCAAGCTGTAACCAAAAGATTAAACGATGAGATAACTCGTTGGCTTAATCCTGATAGTATTTCTCCTTCTCCAGTTAAGGCCCTATCAAATCCTTCTCCTAATACTTTAGATAGACCTAGACCATGTACTAACAACCAAGTTCCTGTAGTAAAACAGTTTAATATATCAAATCCAGCTTCTCCAACTCTAGTTTCATCATATCCACTTGAATCTACTCCTGTAAGTTTTGTTGATAACGGAGGAGTGGTAGCTTCTAGGATGTATGTTAATAAATCTCAAGATAATAAATATACATATATACACTTTTTTAATGCTTCAGTAAGACCTAAAGACTCTGATCAGGCTGTAGCAAATATTGCCTCACTTACTCAAGCTCAAATAGAAAAAACGATTGAAGTAGCTCATGATTATATTGAAATAAATAATGAAACTGGTTTTACTTTTACAGATTTTAATAATACAACTCTACAGCCTCCTTCATATTCATCATCATCATCTTCTTCATCGTCGTCATCATCATCTTCTTCATCTTCATCCTCTTCGTCTTCTAGTGAACCATCATCGTCGTCGTCATCATCTTCTTCATCGTCGTCGTCATCTTCTTCATCATCGTCATCTTCTTCATCATCTTCATCGTCTGATCCAGATCCTGATCCAGATCCAGATCCTGATCCATACTGTCTTGCTCCTACTGATTGTCGACTCTTTAAAATTAATGGATGTAACATTACAGAATTTTATAATTCTACCCAAGCAAATGATACAGGTTGTCAGCAGATGACTACCGCTAATGGAGGATTTACTCAATATGATTTGGTTTCCCTACACTGTGGAAGTATAGATCTTACTCAGAGAACTTTTTACCCAGGAATTATCGGAGATAATGTTATTTATAACGGTAATGAATGGTATGATTATAACGGTGCGGGTTTTGAGCCCGTAAAAATGGACGGATCTCCTATACGTTGTAACGTTACTGCTAAATGTACTCCTGTAAGTGTATATGCTCCTTCAGATTGTCCAACCTCTCTACCTAAAAGTGCAATACTAGGAGGAGTGGGATATGATCCTTATTATGGTTATAGATCTTGGATAGCAGGAACTGATCCTTTTACTGGAGATCCTATTATTAGAAGAAGTTGCATAAGACCTAGGGCATGGTTTTTTGGTCATACATGTTATATGGGATCAACTCCACCACAATGTGCAGGTCAGGGAGGAGCCGTAGGTTGGGATGAATTTGATCACAGTAAAATTGCTTCTATAAATGGTGTGACCTGCGTTCCTGGTGTTACCTGGCCTCAAAACAGAGTATCTTTATCTTATATTTCTGAACCTTCAGTGACTATTACTTTTACTGATGGAAAAACTTGTACAATAACATCAGATCGTAATGAGGGGAGTGCTCAATACTGGGATTCTGACAAAAACTGGTTTGATCCTGCAGTACTAAAAACATCATACTCCATACGACCTACTTGTACTGGAGAATGTACTGTACTTGATATGGTAATTGAAGCTGGTTCCCCACCTGCTCAAGATAAAGATCATAACATCGGTGAACCTTATTCTTTCCAAGGAGAACTTTTTGCTACATGCGATCCTGCATCAGGTCTTACTCTCCCAAATACTCCTATATACTATATTGTAATAGATCCTGATGGTGGAACTGATGTTGTGAAAATAATAACAAACTCTTCAGGAAAATATCATTATAATGGTTATTATTTTTCAAAAACTGGACTCCATACTATAAAGGGTAGATATCTTGGAGATGCTGAGCATCAACCAGAAGAGCATACTTTTACTATTCTAGTAAAATAATTCTTTAGATACTTACTTTTAGCTCTTAAGCTTGTCTTGGATACCAAAGACAAGCTTAAACTCCGAGCGATCCTAAAGATATAAATCCACGATTGAAAACTACCTACTGGTGAGTAGTTGATACTATAACTACAGATAATATCTTTAACACCCAGCTAGTACTGAGAAGATCCTGCTATAAGCCGGGCTTAATATCTTAGTTTCTTTTCTATTCTTTTATAGCACCACACCTAGATTGGACTCTAATACCAAGGGTATGAAGAAGAGGAGTTCTAACAAACAAACGACCATAACTTGAAAAAACCTTATCCTTAAAAACTCTTTGATCTAAAGCGCAATACGCAACCTTAAAGTCTTTATAAGATACTTCTTGAGAACTATATAAACTTGGAAGATCTACCTCAAATAACAATAGATCTGGTCTTCCTTCCTTCCTCCAACGAGCTAGCTCCTCTTGATTAGTCTTCCAATCAGCAAGTTTATGAGGATTAAAACCTCTACGAGTTGAATCAAAATTTATAAGAATATCTTTGTCAAAATAAGGAAGGATATTAGAAGAAGAAGTCAATGAATTTACATTTAACATAGTTACACTAGCATCCAAATTATCTGAGATCTGCCACTGAGCTAAAATCTTGTAACGATCTAGGTTGTGCTCTTTTATAAAGGAAGCAACAGATCTTCCACAAGAATAAGGATAATTTATATCTGAGATACATGCAGAAACTGACCAGTATAGCTGAACTACCATAATAACTACTATGGCTTTAACAAGATATTTCCTAAACCTAATATCGGCTGCATTGGATTTACTGACTGTTACAGTTTTAGTTTGCTCTTTGGGGTCTTGTTCCTTGTTATAAGTAACAATACTCCAAAAAAGAACAAAAACAAATACTATGCCTATATGATGAGTATAGAAATACACTCCAGATGAAAATAAACAAAATAGAAGATACGGAATTATAAATAGTAGACAGGTTCCTTTTCTTACTGCAATTCTAATAATAGTGTAAAGTGATAACATACCTACAAAAGTAGAGATACCAAATAATATAGGATTAAAAATTAAATTTTGAAGTAGTGTATATGACGAAAATGCATTTGTTACAAGAGCGTCTGATATTGAAGAAAATAACATATACAGTAAACAGGTAAAAAAACCGTTTCTCATATGGGATGTAGATACTGAAAGTAGGGTAATACTATCTACACGAGGAAGTATTAAACAACCTAGACAAAAAGCAAATATAAATAAAGCCACCAGAGAATAAAATCTTTTATCTTTTTTAAAATATGATAGTATCGTACCTTTTTCTTTTATGAGTATCTCTATTAACCAAGAAATAACTATTCCAAAAGAAAGAACTATACCATAAACCGATGAGCAACATAAAAATGCCAAAGACAAAACAAAAGGAACTGGGGATCTATCTCGGTTAGGATAGAATAAAGCTAGCAACATAAAAGCACAAATCATTATAGAATACGGACGAGATATCATACCGTACTGGTAGAACAGAAAATAAGAAAAAGGAAGCAGCCAACGAATTATTCTAGGAAAACCTGATTTAAAAACAATTATGACTACGGCTGGAACTAAAAATAAAAGATTTACAAATATCAAAGAGAGCTCATACGGTAGATGAACAAGCATCACCAATTTTAACATCAAATGCCAAAAAGGAATATGTCCCTCATAGTGAGGAACATTAAATAAAATATCATATACGGAGTTAGTTCTAGCTATCATCCAAGCTGTAGATTCATCAAACCATGGCTCATGAAATACAGTACCTAAGACAGATACTAGTAAAATATATAAGAATACTACCAATATATCTTTCGTAGAAAATGAAGTATCCAAAAAGTATTTTTTAAACTTATCCATATCAGCCATTAAATCTAATTTCAAACTAATCTGCCTATCTGTGTATAATATCAATACAAACCAGATTTGAAACAATAATTTGATGATTAAAAGCAGAAAAAATAGAGATGAAAATAATAGCAGCTATTTTTGCTATATTTTAATGTAATAAAGCAGTTTCAAATGGATATCTGAAACTGCTTTACTACATTAATCAAAACTGTGTTTTTCTAGTATTTACTTAGATAAAATAAGGTTGTCCTGTGGTTTGAAGTACTTTAAACCACATCTGACCATTTACATTAACAGTTTGACTCTTACCCGCAAGAGCTCCAAAAGGTATATGAGTTAAAACCCCATGCCAATATCCTATCAGCATGCCTGTTTTTCCAGCCATAGCTGCATGAACTGCATTTTGAGCAAGATTTAAACAAAACATTCTATCTGTAGTATTAGCTGGAGTAGATCTGATTATATAAGAAGGGTCTATATATTTTAAGGATACTGGTTTTCCTACTTTTTCAAAATATTCTATAATTTTATCCTTTAAGAATAATCCAATATCTCCAAATCTTACGTTTCCCGAAGCATCTCTTTTTATAGCATTACCTCCAAAGAAATATTGACCTGCTCCTTCTGCTACGATAATTACTGCGTGATCTTTAACATCCATTCTCTCTTCTAAAACTTTAAGAAGTCCTCGTTCTCCTTCCAGTTGAAAGTTTGATTCAGGAATCAAACAATAATTTGCAAGACCCGAGCCTATTGCAGCATTAGCTGCAATATATCCAGAGTTTCTTCCCATAAGTTTTACAAGCCCTATTCCACGTTGAGCACCTTTCGCTTCTTCATGAGCAGCAATGACTGCTTCACATGCTTTAGCAACTGCAGATTCAAATCCAAAAGATTGTTTAACATAAGGAATATCATTATCTATAGTTTTAGGAATACCTATAACTGATATCTTTAGATTTCTTTTTCTTAGCTCTTCCTCAATTTTAGCTGCCCCCCTTAAAGTTCCATCTCCACCTATAGTAAATAAGATATTTATATTATATTTTTCTAGAGTATCTACTATCTCAGAGGTTGGAGGAGTACCTCGAGAAGATCCTATAATAGTTCCTCCTTTTTCATGAATATCTTGAACTACTTCAGGATTAAGATCTATAAAATCTTGTGTAGAACTTGTAGCAAATCCTTGATAACCATATGGTATACCTATTATATTTTCTACCCCATATCTATGATAGAGTTGCATAACAACACCACGTATTACAGCATTAAGTCCAGGACACAATCCCCCACAGGTAACTATAGCCACCTTAGTTCTTTTTGGTGGGAAATATATCTTCTCCCTAGGTCCTGCTACTTCAAAACGGATTACCTCATCAGAAGGACGAGAAAGTTCCTGTTCATTATACATGATAGGTCTAAGAAGCATAAATTCTTCATCTGATATAAATCTAGCATCTGGTGCTATTTCTATAGGATTAGGGATATTAGCTTCTCCTAGGGAAGCTATTTTAAATGTTTCATTACTTATAGATGGATCTATAAGACTTTGTATTTTTTGTTTGTTATGTTCATCAACTTTTCTAGATCCCATAAAATCTTCTTGTCCTTCTTTTAATTTATCGCTCATTTAATCTCCTTATCCACTTTATATTTAGTTATAAACTTTATCTTTTATCTAAACTATGCTACGAAATAACTTCCAAAGCGTTAAGCTCCGGTGAGTTTTGGTATCGGTGAATATTATGGGTGGTGGTGTTATTTTGTAACACTACCAATGTATTTATTCAATATTGTTATTTTACAATATATTGTTTTTTTTTACCAGAGACGTACTATGGTATCTTTTTTTGATTTAACCCAAGAAGAACTAAAAAATTGGTTATTAAACAATAATTTTAACATTGTTCATTCTAAACAATGTTTTAGAAACATCTATAATCTAAATCTTCCCCCTTGGAATGAACTCGCTAGTGGTCTTCCTCTAGGACTTGAACAAGCTATTAGGGATCATTTTTCTTTCACTGATTTAAGTTTAGATAGTTTTTTAATATCTAAAGATGGATCTACTAAATTTTTATTTAAATTAACTGATGGAAATTTTATAGAATCCGTAGCAATTCCTGAAAGTAAACGTATTACTGTGTGTATTTCTTCTCAGGTAGGTTGTCGCCAGGGATGTAAATTCTGTGCTACATCTAAACTAGGATTAAAAAGATCTCTTACTACTTCGGAGATAGTATCACAAGTTTGGATGATCAAACAGTGGATACAAACTCAATCGTCTCATCCTTTTTTAGCGTTAAAACATCTACCATTATCAAACATTGTATTTATGGGTATGGGGGAACCTCTAGATAATATTGATAACGTATATAAAGCAATTAATATTTTCATAGATGAATTTGGATTTAATTTTTCACTGAAAAGAATTTCTTTATCTACCGCAGGATATATTCCAGGATTACTACGTATGATAGATCTTATTCCTAACCTTCCTATAGCAATAAGTCTTCATGAGGTAGATGATACAAGACGTGCTACTATCATGCCTATAGCTAAAAAATACTCTATAGATGAAATTCTAAAAGCTATAGAAAAAATTGAATCAGTAACTAAAAATGAAGTTTTGATTCAATACGTTTTAATAAAAGATTTTAATGATTCTTTTGATCACGCTCGAAAACTAGCAAGTCTTTTAAAAGGAAGAAGAGTTAAAATAAATCTAATTCCTTTTAATGAAAATTCTTTTTGTGATTTTAAAACTGTAGAAGAATCTCATATGATAGAATTTTCTAAAATTCTTTTTTCTCATGGATTTAGGGTAATGATAAGGTTTAGTAAGGGAGCTGATATTTCTGGAGCTTGTGGACAACTATCAGCTAAAAAGACCCTATAGTCAGAATTTGTATATAGACATGTTTTCTGTTATAGTATTAAATTTATAAACTGAATATAGACTGAATCAAATATCTTATAGTTATTATTTTTCAATTTTTTATAAAATGAAAAAAAATACATTTCTACCTTTATAATACAGTAGTTATATCAATTGTTATGATAAAATACTTTATTTATTCATCTAAGGAAACCTCGCCTCACATCTAAATATTTAGGTATTTTTATTAAGAAATACAAAAATAAACCGATCAGTATATTGGGATTTTTTAACAAGACTAGGATCATAAGATGGATCAAAGTAATAAATTTCAAATTTCTTATAACCCTCTAAGATGTAGAGTGAAGATTTCTTTTATATCTGGAGAGTGTATTAATCCATCTTTCAACATAGAAGAAATCCTTAAAAAAGCTACAGACCGTATTAAAAAAGAAAAAGAACAAGGCTCAATTAGAGATTACATAGTTTTTGCAAATGGATTTAAAAGGTTTATCCAAGCTGTACGTGATGATATACGTAAAGGAGGAAATCAGTATCTGAAACTAGATTTCGTTCTAGCTGGGGGAGCAATTAATATCCCTGAATTTTCACTAGAAACTTCTCAAGTAGAAGATGTTTCTTTTTATCTTAATTTAAAAAATTCTCCAGTACTTCAAAAAATTAATTATGATCTTTTTAAAATATCCCTTCTATGTTCTTTAAAAAATACTCCTATCACTAGACCAAACATGGCTCAAGTGCAATCTGCTTTTTTAAGAGTAACTCAGTCTAATGAAGAGTGTTCTCATTTTCCAATAGGAACCTTACCTATACTAGAAGATAGAAAATCTTTATATAAGGTATATACCAATAAAAGAAGAAAAGAAGTAATTCTAATGATAAATAGAAAGGAAGCTTTCCTTCCTCATAATAGTGTTGAAATGTTTAAAACTGTATATAACAGTGTTATATACTTTTCTAAACAAATTAATAAAAAAATTTTCTTATACAAAAAAGAACTAATAGATGAATTTGATATCCTCTCTAGCGGAAGAAGAAGATATGGAATAGATTTACCTGTCACTATACTTGTAGGATCAGATAGACCTTCTTCAAAAACAGAAGAATATGAATCAAATCCTAAGCCTAAAGCAAAAGAAATGTATCATATAAAAGAAGAAGACTGGGGACCTGTAAGACTAAAAATATCTGATAAATCCATGGAAGCTTCAATTACTCGTTTCGATATGAGTCTTTATGATAAGATGGAGCTAAGTAAGGATTGGTTTATTCAAGAGCTTGCAAGATTAAAAATTACAAATGGTATTCAAGATGAATATCTTGATAAAATTGCTGAAGCAATAGAAAAGAAAGAAAACTTAGATGGTTTTGTAGTAGCTAGTGGTCAAGTGGGAGAAGCTGCAAGTGAACCTTATTTAGTACCACTAAAAGGTATAACTCCTACTGAATCAACTAAAGAATCAGAAGGTGAAGAAAACAAAGAAAATTCTGAAGTTTCTTCAACTCCTCTTCAAGATACAGATGGAATTTTTAATGATAATCTACCTATTGATAGAGGTCCTGTTATAGAAGATAATACCTCTAATATAGATCTCAGAAAAACACAACAAAAACAAATTGTACATGAAAACGATCGGGTAGCAAAAATAACTTATAAATATCCGGCAAGTCCATCGATTAATATATTCTCAGAAAAGATTACTACTAAATCTCCACTGGTACCAGAAGGAATTACCATAGGTGATAATTTTAAAGTAATAAATGATGGGATAGTTGTAGCTCTAAAGAGTGGACTTATATCTTTTGATGAAAACTTTAAAAGTATTAGCTTATCTGAAGTCTACGTACATAAAGGAGATATAAATCTTCAAACTGGAGATGTTATATTTGATGGAGATGTTGAAATAGAAGGATCTGTTGATGAAGGATCTACTATTATAGCTAATGGTAATATTACAATCCAAGGGAATGTGACTAAAGCTACTATAAAGGCTAAAGGATCGATAACTGTAACTTATGGTATTGTTACTGGAGACAATGCTTCTGTGTATTCAGGGGGAGATATAACAGCTGACTTTATTCAATTTTCTAACATATACTGCAAAGGTTCCCTGAATGTTAATAAATCTATTATGACCAGTAAAGTATATGTTGGGAAAAATATTACTCTAGATGAAACAAGTGGTATTATAGCTGGTGGAGAAATTATCTGTGGTCAAAATATAGTGACCAATAAAATAGGTACAGAAGGATCAGGATCTCGTATAAAAGTTGGAGTTGATTGGAAAATTCTAGAAACTATTAATATAAGATCTGAAAGACTTAAAAAGTACATACGTTTATTTAAAGAACAAGAAGCAATATATAAAGATCTCTCTACTAGGTATGCAAACCAAAAAACACAAAATCATATTCTACTTGAACAAAAACTAAAAAAACAAATACCTAGATACAATGATCTACTCACTAAGATGAAAACTCATCTAGATAAAGTAAAACAAAAACTATTATTTAACTACAGTGCTTCAATAAAAATTACGGGGGATCTTCTTGCAAACAATATATTTGAAATCTGTGATATTCAAATTCCTGTAACTTACAATCTAAACGCTGTTACAATAGATTCAAGAAAAATAAAAGGTAGCTATATTCATAAAATGAATGAACCTAAAGATGAAAATAGTGAAGTTCCTAATAAAAAAGAAACTTCTACAACACAAGAAGAAAAATCTACTAGTAATTCTACACAAGAATCACCAAAAGATTCTACTTCTCAAACTAATGTTGATTCTTCATCAACTCAAGAAAACACACCAAATTCTACTGTAACTTCAGCTGAAGAAAATACAGCTGATAAGGTTCAAACTCAAGAACAAGAAGCTAAAACTCCAGAACAAGAAACTAAAACTCCAGAACAAGAAATTAAAACTCAAAATAATACAGAGGAAACTTCTTCAACACCGGTTGGTCAAGATGTTTCAAGTGAACAAACCGATTCAACTGACACTGATAAAAAATCAGCTTAAAATAGTCACCTCTACTTGAGATATTGACAAGATTTATAAAGTCTTAATTAATTTTATTTTAAAAAACTAACACAACATTTATTATCTAAATGAGAACTAATAAGTTTCATACTCATATCATCCTTTTTAGTAAATACAAAAATATTATCCTTATGATCTTGGTTATATATGTAAAAATCAGACTCTTTGATAGAAGAGCCACACTCATCTTTTGAATTATCACAAGAGTGTTTTGGAACAACTATTTTTTTAATAAGATCCAGGCAGTGTGCTGACACTCCTTCTGAGGAATCTATCACACGAATATCTTTACAAGGATGTTTAGATAAAATACGAGTAATTTCTCCTTTAAGATGTACAAAATGAGTACAACCTAAAATAACAGTATCTATCAGCGGATCGGAGAATATAGGTTTAATTTCTTGTTCTATAAGAGAATCATCAACAGGATAGGATCTAAATTTTCTCTCAGCAATATCAACAAGAAGTGATGATCCAATTCTTAGAATTTGACATCCGTTACCATAGAGTTGAATAAGTTCTTCAAGACTTGCTCTTGTGATAGTAGCTTGAGTTGCTATTAAACATACATGCTTAGTTTTACTTCTAGCACAAGCTGGTTTTATTGCAGGAACTACCCCTACTATAGGAAGTTTGAACATATTTCTTAGATATGGAAGAACTACAGTAGATGCGGTATTACAAGCTATAACTAATATATCTAACTTATATAAATCTAACATCTTTCTTACTGTTTCACATACAAATGAAACCAGATCTTCACTTCTTTTAGTTCCATAAGGATAGTGAAGATTATCGCAAAGGTATACATATCTTACTTGTTGATCCGGAAGTTTTTCTAATACATACTCTCGAAGTACATTAAGAATGGATATTCCACCAATACCAGAATCATATACTCCTATTGTAATCATAATATTTTTTCCAACCCTTGAAGATTATTCTGTAAATTTAAAAAAGGATCTAATTTTTCTACAAATTAAAACTAACTATGCTTATAACTATCACTCTTATAAAAATAAGAAAAGTAAGAAATTTTAACCAAATTTCTTACTTTTCCTTATATATCTACTTAATGTTACAGTCTTATTTCCTATTTATTAATCTAAACTAGGATTAAAATCTATTATCTATATTCGATACTTTTTCTTGGTCTTGGAACAGCTCTTTCTGTTAAAGCGCTAGAAGGAACTACTTTACCAGAAGATGTTGTAGCGTAAGTTCCATCATCATTAATTACAAGTGGGTGATCTCCTACTTCGTAACTTCCTACTGCAAATCCTGAGTTTTTATCTCCGTATACAGAAGTATTTTGTGTAACATATTTTACAACTCCTGAACCAACTTCATAAGTTGGAGCTTCTGTTACAGGTGCTGAAGAAGAATTATCAGGAATTTGAGTTTGGGTTTCTTCTGTTACTTCTTCGGTAGTTTCTGTGACAGCTTGGTTAGATGCTCCACCGTTATTTAGTACAGGATCTACAGGGTTTCCACCGTTTACATCTTCAACCATTTCTTCTGTAGATTCTACTGCTGTTTCTTCTCCACCTTGAGAATCATCCAAACCTAGGTTTTCATTATTACTTTCTTGCCAACCTTCGTCTCCGTTATTTTCCCCATCAGCGTATTGACCATCGTTGTTGTTGTTATTAAATTCGTTGTTTACTTCTTCGTTGTTGTTATCGTCATCGTCACTA
>CACXFL010000132.1 GCA_902766925.1 uncultured bacterium
TAATAATTTTGATGATTTTTTTACTCCAGGGTGGATAATAAGTATGTTTAAGTAAAAGACTAAGTATGGATAAAAATAGATAGAGGATATAGATAGGATAGGAGGAATAGGTATAATGAGAAGATCTTTAGTGTTAATACTAACTGTAGTTTTTATGTTGATAGGAGGAAATCTAGTGGCTAAGGGGAAAAAAGAAGAAGCTAAAACAACTGATACAAAACAACTTAAAGCTACTATCACTACAAATATGGGAAATATTGTACTGGAACTTTATTACGATAAGGTACCAAATACCGTAGCTAATTTTGTTACTCTAGCAAAAGAAGGATTTTATAATGGGCTTATATTCCATAGAGTTATTCCTAATTTTATGATTCAAGGAGGAGATCCTCAAGGTAATGGTACAGGAGGTCCTGGATATACTTTTAGAGACGAGTTTGATCCTTCTCTAAGACATGAAGCAGGGGTTATATCTATGGCAAACTCAGGTCCTAATACAAATGGATCTCAGTTTTTTATTACAGTAGCTCCTCAACCTCATCTTGATGGAAGACATACTGTGTTTGGTAAAGTTATTCAAGGTATGGATGTAGTAAAAAAGATTTCTGAAGTTAAAACAACCCAGGATAAGCCTAATACACCAGTTACTATAAAAACTTTAACTATCCAAGGAGATTGGTATACACCAGCTAAAGTAGAAAAGATAGAAAGTATAAGTAAGGAAAATTTTGAAAAGATGGCTCTACCAAAAATTAAAAAGTTATTAAAAGATATCTCTAAACATATAGAACTAGGTTCGCTAGAAAAAACTAACCTTATTCAGTTTAATGCTACAGGATCTAATGTTAGAGGAGTATATGAAGTAAGTTATAAAAAAGATAAATCAGCATATTTTCTATTTGCTGCAAGTGTAGAAGGATCTAAAGTAGGAATAGAAGACTTTTGTTTTAAAATAAAAGAAAGATAAGTATAAAGGGTGTAGTATCGTAAAAATCCTTAAACAAGAAAGTACTTATCACAATACCCCAATTTATTAGGTACGCATTGTAGGAAAAGAAATCTTCTCTGATATGACGGGTATTTTGCTTGTAGTCTCAAAGCTGTATAACTAACCACTATTTAACAATATATAGAAAACGAACATGACTTTCTATTGTAGACCCATCCCATCACCATATGGGTGATAGGATGGGTCTACAATAACTATAAGAACCTTTTTATTTTTTTTCATAGGATCGAAAGTCTGAAAATTGTCGGATTGAAACCTTGAAAATTGTCGGATTGAAAGTCTGAAAATTGTCGGGTTATATGGTAATATACTAATGATATCAATAGAATATTCTAAAAAACTTAGGGTACTAAGATATGAAAAATGTAGAATATATTCCTAGACTTATTGATGAAAAAAATATCCAGATATTTAAAGATTTTTGGAGCTTTACTTATAGAAGGACCAAAATGGTGTGGAAAAACCTCTACAGGAGAACACCATGCTAGAAGTGTTAGTTATGTTGATGATAAATCTGTAATGGAACTGGCTCTCACGGATTCTAAATATATTCTTTCAAATTCTTATCTTCAACTTATAGATGAGTGGCAACTTGTTCCAAGTATTTGGGATGCAGTTAGAAAAGAGTGTGACCGAGATAAAAATAAGGGGAAATTTATTCTTACAGGATCAGACTTTTGGCATAAATTGTTATTATTTTAAACTTTAGAAAATAAGCTTAACTTCTTTATAAATAAGTAAAATCTTTATCTATTTTAATAATTATCAATTAAACTTTTAATACATAGTACCGAACTATTCCATACGTTCTGGATTAGGAACAATTTAGATTGTTAGTATTTTGAAAGTAGGGGATAGTTTTGATTTACAATCAAACAATAAAAAAGAGAAAAGACATTAATTCTAATATATATATATATATATATATAGGTTAATTCTATCTTCCCTGATACTGGCATTATTTTTGTTATCTACTTCTTGTGGTAACAATGCTAATTTTTTTGAATTAACAACAGTAGAGGATGGATCTTTTGCTAGAGAA
>CACXFL010000133.1 GCA_902766925.1 uncultured bacterium
TGAAACCTCGGATGTTAGAAATAATATTCCTTTAAAATTTATTGCTTATGATAACAATAGCTATTTTATATTTAATGTTACCTGTACTACATTACCAATACTTAGTGTAGATGATACTAGAATGTATCTTTTTGATAATAGAGCTGGAGTAGATGGTAGAGAATTTTCTACATATAGCCAGATTTATATTAGAGGGCGTGGAAACACTCAATTTTCAAAAAAAGGATACACTTTAAAATTAAAAACATATTCTCCAGGAAAGAACAAAAGAAAGTTTAAAAAGTCACTTCTAGGTATGCCGGTACGGAGTAAATGGCATTTACATCATTCATATACGGATGAAGAAAAAATAAAACAGGCATTCTGTGCCAAGTTATGGCAAGAATGTTGTTCCACTGATAATTTGTTTAATTTAGATAACGGAAACGAGTACAAATTCGTTGAATTATTTATGAATGGTACATATATGGGGGTATATGATTTGGGATACCCAATTGATAAAAATAGTATGGAATTAGTTCCTGGAGAATATATCTATAAAAAAAGTACTGTTGAAGGTGATTTTAGAGTAGTTGCTGGTACCCCCAAAACATCTAATTTAGATGTCATTCATAATTATCTGTCGTTATTGGAGTCGAATCAATCCAGAGAATCTATTTCTAAACTATATACGATTATTGACATGGAAAACGCTGTTGATTATTGGTTGTTTGTAAATTTTACCCAAAACATGGATAATGATGTTTGGGGTAAATTAAACAACATGATTATAACCAAAAAATTTGTAGATACTAAGGGTAACTATAAACTTATTTTTACACCCTGGGATTTTGATTTTACTTGGGGAGATTCTGTAAATTGGGTAGAGGGAACAAGATATAGAGTAAAAACAAAATATTTTACTCCTAAGGAAAACATGATAATTCATAAGCATGTTGTTTATTATTTACTGACTAATAGAGATAAGTATATAAAACGGTTGATAAAAGATAGGTATGCTAAACTTAGACAGACCGCATGGAGTATTGATAATTTAATATCTATAATTAATAATTATGAAAAAGATATTTTTGACTCTGGTGTATATTTAAGAGAAAAGATAGTTTGGCCTAATGGATGGTACCTAGAAGATGTAAATGTTAAAACATCATTGTTGAAAAAACAGGTTGTAGAAAGAGCAAATTACTTTGATCAATACGTAGATGAGATTACAGAAGAATAACTACAAAAGATTAACTACTACCACTAAGCTTTACATAGATTCAGTTTCAGCATTCAATCAATACTTTTCTCAGATTATTCTTGTTACAAATTAAGCTATCTCGTGTTCATTTTTAAATCTGTACTTACCTTTTCCTTGACCCGTTATACTTATTAGAACCTCTATAGTACGTAGTCTTTTTATAAGATCGGTAGCAGTAGATTGAGCACAGTCAAGGATATTTCTAACATCAGAGGCTCCAAATACTCGATTAGTTCCAATTTTTGAGTAGATCTTTTTTATGTTATTTATAACTAGAGAACTATATGAGTGATTCTCACAAATTTGTACTATTTTTTCTAAAACGATTTTTTTAGTTGGATTTGATCTAAATTTTTCTTTGTTTTGTAAAATGTTTTTTGACTTATCATTACTATTATCCGATGGATTACTTAGAGGAATTAAGGTTTTAAAAATATCTCCCTCAGTTAATACAGGTTCAGCGTGGGAGTAGAGTTTTGTATATTTATACAGGTTTCTCATTCCAGATCCTAGGGTATCTGCTCTTCCTATGTTCATAAAAAAATTAGCTAGTATAGGATTTTTAGGATATGGAGAGAATGTATCGAGTTCTAGTTTCCCGTTAAATCTAGCTTTACTCCAGTTTTCGGTCCATAGTAGATCCTTTTCTATAACCAGTTTTGCTGGAAAAGAACTAGAATATTCTCTGTGTATCAAAAAATTACTGATGACTTCTCTTACAATAAGTTCTCTAGCATCAATACTTATATCTTTGTCTAGTACAAAACGATTATCCATATGTTTTATACAAAATTCCATTAACTTATCATAAGCTTCAATTAGATTTGTATCTATAATACATCTATCATCATATCTATCTTTATTTTTGATTCTACATATAGCATCAATTCTATACGCTGGCATACATGATTTTATAGCTTCAGCTTTTCCAAATAGTAGAAGAGCTGCAATATTAAATCCTTTTTGTCCCGTAATTAGATCATGAGTGTATAGACCAGCACTTTGTATGATTTGCATATCATCCATATGAATCCATGGATGATTTTTATCTCTTGATTTTACTAGTTTACGAACACGACTCATAAGTTTTAAATCAAGATGGGATTTATCAGCATAGGGGAGTACTTGTTGTTCAAAGTAGCTCGAGGATTTTCGGGTAATAATATCGTTAAGTCTTGTTGTAGAATTTGAGATGTCTTGATCAGAATCGTTATTCCTGTCGTAGATCTTGTTATTGTAGTAGCAAAGTTGTGAAGTTTGAGGTACGTAGACCCACAGGATGGTTTTTCCATTATAGTCAAATTCTTCTAGTTCTAGATAGAGTGTTGGTTTAAATTTGTTTGGATTATTAATAGTACTTACAAAATCTTTTTTTATTTCTTGAATTTGTTGTGGATTTATACCAACTACATTTCCAATTTTTCTTCCTTTAACTTCTTTTTCTTCTACTCCGAGTAGAATATATCCGCCGTATCTATTACTGAAAGAACTGATGGTTTCGTATACTCCTGAACTTAGTTTGTATTTTTTTTTTATATTCGATAGTAGATCCTTCTCCAGATTTAAGAAGTTTTTCAATCAGCTCTTTTGTCATAGGACCCCCCTTCAGATTTTTTTGAAGTTAGAAAGAATAGGTATTTAAACTGTTCTTCTATTTATAATATACATTTTTTTTTTATAAATGTCCGATTTTTCTGTTTCAATGTCCGATTTTTTTGTCTCAATGTCCGATTTTTTTGTCTCAATGTCCGATTTTTTTGTCTCAATGTCCGATTTTTTTGTCTCA
>CACXFL010000134.1 GCA_902766925.1 uncultured bacterium
AAAATGGAGTAGATACTTCCCAGATTATTTCAATAAATTTTGAAGATCCTTCTAATAACCATCTGGATAATTATGAGAAACTATATGGATATTTAAACGATAGATTAGAAAAGAATAAGAAGAACTATATATTTTTAGATGAAATTCAGTATGTGACTGGTTTTGAAAAGGCTATTAATGGTCTATATATCAAGGACAATACTGATATCTACATTACTGGTTCTAACGCTTACTTTATGTCTGGAGAACTTGCGACCCTTCTTTCTGGAAGATATGTAGAAATTGAGATGCTTCCACTATCTTTTAAAGAGTACGTGTCTACGTTTGATAGCCGAATGGATCTAGGGTCTTTGTATCGTAGATATCTTGAGGATAGTTCTTTCCCATACACTTTACAGCTTAACGAAGATAGAGAACAAATAAGAACGTATCTGGGAGGTATTTATAATACTGTAGTTTTAAAAGATATAGTACAGAGAAATAATTTTTCTGATGTTACAAGTCTGGAGAAAATTATCAGATTTATGTTTGATAATATAGGTAATTTAGTTTCTCCAAGAAATATTAGTAATACTTTAGGTTCGCTTGGAACAAAGATTTCAAATCATACCGTAGAAGCTTATCTTGATGCTCTCGTAAAGAGTTTTGTAATGTATCGAGCTAATAGATATGATGTTAAGGGTAAAAAATATTTGGAAACACAAGAGAAATACTATCTTGTAGATATAGGACTTCGTTACTTTCTACTTGGTACAAAATATGTGGATAGTGGTTTTATTCTAGAAAATATAGTTTATCTAGAACTTTTAAGACGAGGGTATGAGATATATGTTGGTAAATTTGGTGATAGAGAAGTTGATTTTGTAGGAATAAAAAATGGTGATGTTGAATATTACCAGGTTGTTGATTCGTTAAAGGATAAAACAGTTTTCGAAAGAGAACTCTACCCTCTTAGTAAGATTAAAGATCACAATCCAAAATATTTACTTAGCTTAGATAATGTTCCAAACGTGTCTCATAATGGAATTAAACAAATTTATGCTCTAGACTGGTTACTGAATTAAATAGAAATATTTTGAAACACTTTAGACTTTATAGATATTTAATTATCTGTGACGCTTTTGAGCTCTGATAAAACGCCTGTAAGATAAACCTAAAGGTTATTTAAAAAACCTTCCTTATCTTATTTAACATATCGCTGTGATAGGAACTACATGAACCCCATCATCGCGGGTATACGTAGCAGGACACAGTCCACACACTACACATAAAAAGTCTGGTTCCTTTCCCCCTTCTTTTGTAATTATATTCTTTACCCTAAGCAAATTACGTGCTGCTTCATCTATTTGATGAGATCCTAACTTTATTTCAATCGCTCCCCACCTTCCATCCGCTAACTCTACTATAGCATCTATCTCATTTTCTCTATTATCTCTCATATGATAGAGATTACCTCCGATTGCTTCTGTGTATATCCTAAGATCATGTATACAAAGAGCTTCAAATAAATAACCAAACGTATTTAAATCATTAAAAAGGAGATTAGAATTAAGTTTCATAGCAGCAATCGTTAAAGAAACATCTGTAAAATGTCTTTTAGGAGATTGTAGAAATCTTCTTGAGGACCTAACTGATGGATAAAAGGATGGTTGATCTTCAATTAAAAAGAGTCTAGTTAAAATATTTAAATAATCTGATATTGTCGATGGATCTATTTCTATTTTATCCAAGGATTCAACATCCTTTTTTAACGTGCTATTAGAACATAGTGTGCTTTCATTTCGTGCTAATGAATGTATAAGAGAGCGGACTTTTCTTATATCTCTTTTCACTCCGTCTAGTTGAAACATATCATTTGAAATTACTGTTTCTAAGTATGATTTAGACATTTCCAGAGATTCAGTCTCTGTTTTCCCAATAGCTCCAGGCCATCCTCCACGAATACAAAAATATATGAGTTCTTTTAGGGATGTTTTTTTAATACTTTGAGATTCTATTTTATTATTAAACAAAGACTTTATATTTATTACCCCTTTGGAATCTTCAGTTTCAAAAAGACTCATGGTTCTCATACGTAATATTCCAAATCGTCCCGCTCCACTATGTAAAATTCCTTTGTGTCTTGGAGTAGAAGAACCTGTAAGTAAAAATTGTCCTTTTTTTCCTGACTGATCTACCCAGAAACGAATACTATCCCATAAAGAAGGTACCTCTTGCCATTCATCAATTAATCTGGGATAACTTCCTTCTAAAACAAACTCTGGGTTTAGTTTAGCTAGTTCTCTATTTTGAAAATTACCAGTAGGGTCTGATATATAACAAACACTCTGAGCATGATTGAGTGATGTCCAAGTTTTACCACACCATTTAGGACCTTCGATGGTAACCGCACCAAAAGTCTTTAGATAAGATTCAATCTTTTTATCTATTATACGTTTTTTATAACCTTTTTGTGTAAGAGTCATGGACAGATATCCTCCATGTTTAATTTTACCCTATTCCAGTAAATGAAGCAATTCTATTCCGCTAAATATAGCATTTTTATTCCATGAAATGTAGAATTTTTATTCCGTGAAATGTAGAAGTATTATTCCATGTAATAAAATAAAATGTATAAGTTCTTGAAATATATGAATAAATTTTCATTTGTGTTTTACAGAAAAAAATGAATTAGACAACTAGCAGATAGTATATCTATTACAAAAGATACAACTTATCTTCTAAATCCTATGATAACCTTGATAAGATCCCTATCTTTATACAGTATTTAAAATCCCTCTTTTCTTATCTAATTTGATAAACGAATAACAGCTAGATTTTGGATTTATATACAGGATCCATTAGGGGCTTTTTTTAAAATTAGGTCTTTTTTATTATCAGAGGGATATGGAAAAAACTGAAAGATAGATAGATAGATTTTTGTTTAATGATAATAGGTAGATAAGAAGATATAAAGTTATTGAAAATATGGCTAAAATATAGTAGTTAACGCACAAAACATAACAACATATAGAAAAATTATATAGAAGGATGGGGGTATGTCACGATACTTTTTTTTAATGGGTACTCAAGGGCGTTCTAATAGAAGAAAACTTATTATGATGGATTTAATAAACAAAAAAGACTTTTCTGAAGATTATTTTGATCATCCTGAGAAAAATCCTAATATTTATAAATATAAATCATTTTTAAAGGCTCGTCATGGAGATTCGGGATCTTCTTTGTTTAATGAGGATGATGAGATAGTAGGGATACTTACCCGCATGTCCTCTGAAGATCCAACTGAAGGTTGGAATGGATTTGCTCCTGTAGTTGCTAACATGGATTTTATTAATGAAGTGATTAGGATAGATCCTAAAGTAAAAATAAGAGGAATTAATCAAGAGTAATTTAGATATAGATGTTTAATATAAGGATAGAAAAGAAGATGATTAGATGTTTTTATAACGGAATACTATTAATAGTATTGTTGAATTTACATTCAACAATATTACAGGCACTTGATTGTTCTGATCTATTTAAATATATTCAAACTTCAACTCCTTCTTTTTTACCACCTGGACTTAGCTATGAAGATTTATCCTTGATATCTTCCTCGTACGATA
>CACXFL010000135.1 GCA_902766925.1 uncultured bacterium
GAGTCTACTTCAACCCGCTCTAGAAAGTAGTGAAGGAATGGGGCTATGGTCTTTTGTTCCAGCAACAATAGGTTTTTTGGTAGGTGTTGGATTTTTGTTACTACTAGATGAGATTACACCTCACATGCATTTTAACAAGCAGGAAGAAGGGCCAAAATCAGGACTGAAGCGTACTACAAAATTAATTCTTGCAGTCACTCTACACAATATTCCCGAGGGTATGGCAGTAGGTGTAGTTTATGGTGGTTTCATTTCTGGTAACGTGGGAATTAGTGCGACTGGAGCGTTGGTATTAGCACTCGGTATTGCAATTCAAAACCTTCCAGAGGGAGCCATCGTATCGATGCCACTACGTGCTGAAGGTATGGATAAAGGTAAAACTTTCATGTTCGGAGTTCTATCAGGAGTAGTGGAACCGGCAGCAGCTTTTATCACAATACTTGCTGCTGGAGTACTTGTCCCAGTGATGCCATATTTATTATCCTTTGCTGCAGGTGCAATGATGTATGTTGTCGTAGAAGAGCTGATTCCAGAAATGTCAGAGGGAAAACATTCAAACGCTGGAACAATCGCATTTGCCATCGGTTTTGTACTAATGATGATACTTGATGTAACGCTTGGATAAACCATTAAAAACAGCTTTTCACGAATTACTATAAAATAGAGATATTACTCCCTACTCTTCTTCGAGAGTATGATAAAAAGTCTCTAAATTAGTCATTCTTCTTATGGTAGAATTTAACAAATACTGCCATAAGGAGGATTATCATGGCTAAAGAAAGTAACGTTTACAAAGCAAAACCATTAATCCCTTAAACAACCTATAGGAACTATCAATACTCCATCTGAATTCTTGTATGCATAACTTCCTACCCCAGTAATTACCATTTTAAAAGAAGGCTCTTTCATTTTTTTAGTATCAATATTGGAAGCTAATTTATTAACTACATTTACACCTTCACTAACCCCTTTATCTCCTCCTAATTTTATTTCTATAAGTCCGTACTTTCCATTTCTTAAATGAACTACAGCATCACATTCCAATCCATTTTTATCTCTGTAATGATACACATCTCCATCAAGAGCTTGAGCATAAACACGCAGATCCCTTATACATAGATTCTCAAAAAACAATCCCATAGTTTCTAAATCACCTATAAGATCTTTTACTCCTACAGACAGACTAGCTACTCCAATGGAAGGATCTGTAAAATACCTAGTATTAGATGTTCTAATAGCTGTTTTTGATCTTAAATTTGGATTCCAAGCTATGGATTCTTCTATAACGAAAATTTTTTTTAACGCTTCAATATAAGAATTAATTGTTCTGTTCTTTCCAGATACACTGAAATCTGATTCATTATCATTACTTTTATCGTTGTCATCATCATTGATATACACATCCTGAGTAATAGAAGTTGTTTTAGCTTGCATGCTAACATTACGTGCATAGGATCTAAGTAATCTACGAATCTTTTGAGGATCTCGTGTTACATTATCTACCCTCGAGATATCCATATTAACGACACTATCCAAATAATCATAACTTTGTTGTAAAGCTTCTTCTTCTGAAATTCCGATACTTTGTGGCCAACCTCCTCTACAAATAAGATATGCTACATCTTCGATACCTAAGGTATTACTAGCACTAATATCTGTATTCCCTTCAAATACTTCTTTTAAGCTTACAGAACCATTACTATCTTCGGATTCAAAAAGGCTCATAGGACGCATAAGTAACCTAGAAATTCTTCCTGTACCCGTATGAGAGATCTGTTTTATATCTGCAGGAACCGCAGATCCTGTTAATATAAACTGATTAAATAGACTTCTTTGATCAACCTCAAATCTAACAGCATCCCATAAATTAGGAGCCAGTTGCCACTCATCGATAAGTCTTGGAGTTTCTCCTTGTAATAATATGGATGGGTTAATAGAGGCCATCTCTAGGTTTTGTTTTTTTTCAGCTGGATTTTGCATCTGAAGAATACTTCTAGCGATCTGCATAGCGGTTGTCGTTTTTCCACACCATTTTGCACCTTCTATGAGAACAGCTCCTCTAAATGAAAGACGTTTCTTTAATAAATTATCCACAATTCTAGGTTTGTAAACATTCATTATACCCTCCATTATAATATAATTATTCTACAATAATAACATATAGTTATAGATATAACAATAATCTAATGTATATTTTGGCGGATTTTCAATGTATGTTTTGGCGGATTTTTAATGTATGTTTTGGCGGATTTTCAATGTATGTTTTGGCTAGTTTTTATAAAACGAAACAAAATTAACATCATACCAGCCTTCCTACTCTCTTAAATTACAATACCTCATTCTCC
>CACXFL010000136.1 GCA_902766925.1 uncultured bacterium
ACTTCAGATTTTGATATAGAATCTTCACTTGGATTTGTAGCAAAGAGTCTTTTAAGTTCATCTACATAACCTTTTCCCCACCACATCTTAGATAACCTGGATAAAAGATCCTGGTTTTGAGAAAACATAAGATCTGGACTTATATCTGAGATAGAGTTTTGAAGATGGTATTCTTTGAGTCCTTCGTTATCTAGTTGTACACCTGTAGATTTAGCAACCCTGTAATGGTAATCCCTTACACTCTCTCCAGATTTTGGTAACAGTTTCAAGGCTCCAAGAACAGCTTGGAACTGTTTAAAATTCAACTGATCTGTAAGTCTTGAGGTTAGATACACAGAAGCTAAGTTCTCAGATTTTATCCCAGCCCATAACATTGAAGTGTTTTTATAAGGAGATGGATGGTCTGGTCTTGGATAATAAAACTGGTTCTGATAAGTAAATACTCTTCTTTCATTATCCAATAAATCTGTAATAGACCAACCTAACTGCAAAGCTGCAAAAAATACCACTGATTTAAATATAGATCCAGGCTGTCTTGTAGCAACAGCAGCTCTGTTGTACCCTTCGGAATAAAACCCTGATACTACCGAGGTAACATCTCCTTTATCCAAGGAAATAACACCCCCACTTACCTTCGGAGCCTTATGAAGTTCTAACACCGCTTTAAAAGTCTTAGGATCGTACTCTTTAACTTCAACAAACAATATATCTCCAAGTTTTACCTTAGATAGTAACTCTTCCAGTCTTTTTTCCCATCCAATAGGAACAGCTATATCCATAAGCTTTGCATATCTTGTTAGAGCATCTAAAGCTATAACACCCTTAGGAAGTCCTCCAAAATCAATACTAATAGACTGTTTTCCTTTAGTCTTATCTATTTGATATACCTTACCATAATAAAACTCATTAAGATCTAGGTCTCTTAAAGCTTTAAATTCTTCCGCAGGTTCTGGATTAAATCCATTTAAAATAGTTTCAAGCCTCGATAGATTTCTTCTCATAGAGAGTTGAGCTTGTTCTTGAAGTTTTTCATCTATGGTAGTGTATATCTGAAGTCCTGCGTTATTTAGTTCAGATATATCCTCTAACCCTATAGCATCCAGAATTTCTTTTTTATTAATCTGACTTTTTATTAAAGATACCAAAGCTACTTCTTTAGTAGAAAATTTTCCCTTAGAAAAAGGTACTGGCTCTTCCTTAGCTTGTTCATACTCTTCTTTATTTATCCATCCTTGTTCAAGCATTCTATCAAGTACATAGTTTTTTCTATCATTTGCAAAATATATAGCTTTATCTCTATCTTCATTCGTATATTTAATAAAAGGATTATATTTACTAGGACCTTTTACAGACCCAGCAATAAAAGCACACTCTACTAGATTTAAATCCTTTACCTCTTTATTAAAATAATACTTAGCTGCTATTCCTATACCGTTACCATTAGAAGCTACATGAAACTGATTTAGATAAAATTCTAGAATCTGACGTTTCGAGTACATCCTCTCGAGTTGAAAAGCTGCTATTGCTTCTTTATACTTTCTTTTTATAGAATACTCTCTTTTATCTAGTAGGTTTTTTACTGTTTGTTGTGTTAGAGTAGATCCTCCTCTAAAATGGCCTGAGGTGATACCTTCTACAAAAGCTTTTCCTATAGCTATAGGGTTTACTCCCCAATGAGAATAAAAATACTTATCCTCTGATGCAATAAGAGCATTTATCATATTTTCAGGAACTTCATCTATTTGAACATATTTTCTATGCCCTGCTTCAAAAAAACTTCCAATTCTATTTTCTTCATCAGCATAGTATATAGCAGTTTCTTCGTTAATTTTTGCTAAAATTGCGGTCTTTTTTAAATAAGAGCTATCTCCCCAAAATATCTGAAATACCATCACAAGTACCAGTCCCAGTGATAACCCTACTCCAGCGAGTAAACACAGCACTATCCAAGAATATATACTTCTACCTTTAATCGACAATTTTTTCATCAATCATTATCCCCCTAGAGCTAACACTCCCATTCTACCAAAACACAGATTCCAAAAATCTTAGCTACTATATATTGTAACTCTAAACTAAGATTCTGTAATCCTTTATTTTATATGTACTAAATTTATACGTATCAGTTTCTTAGATTCTATGATATATGGACTAAATTCGCTCTTTATCGTCTCAAAAGATCTTAAATAGCTATCAGAACCTTTAACATCTATTCTATCAACTTTTCACCACCTTATTTAATATGTTCCAAAGAATACATTATACTTTGTTCCCTTGTGGTAGAAGGAGTTTTAAAGTTTCCACTCTCAGCATCAGATTCACTAAAACAAGCT
>CACXFL010000137.1 GCA_902766925.1 uncultured bacterium
CTTCTTTGACGTATACAAAGAACCTTGATCTGAATGTAAAATTGATCCCCTAAGCTCGTTATTTGCAAAGAGCATATCTAACGTATCCTGTACTCAACCCATTTTTTAGGACAGTTTGGTAGCTACTTCTCTTGGAGTACCTCAGTCTATTACGGATAACCAATTAATAATATTGTGTTTTACTAGTATTTTTATCCTATTCCATACACTTTACAAAATTGTTGAATCCAACACTTTTATAAAGTGTACTTTATAAAAGTGTTGATTTTGACATTTTTATAAAGTATACTTTATAGTATGGAAAGTTATAACAAACAAATTATACCTAGATTAGATTACACCCAAAAACTTGAGGCTTGGGCAAATAGTCCTGATTTAGTAAAAATTATAACAGGTGTTCGTAGATGTGGTAAATCAACTCTATTTAAATTATTTCAAGAACGTTTAATTAAAAACAGAGGAGTTTTACCTGATCAGATTATAGATATAAATCTAGAAATACTTCCTCAAACAGAAAGCATAGGACTTAAGTATAATAAGAAAAATTTTCTTACAAACTACAGTGTACTTCATGATTATATTCTTGAAACAATAAACAAGAAAAAAATGAATTATGTTTTTATAGATGAAATTCAACTACTTGAAAACTGGCACATTGTAGCAAATTCTTTAAGACTCCATGAAAACATAGATCTATATTTAACAGGATCTAATGCTTATATGTATTCATGGGATTTAGCAAATTCTTTTGGAGGAAGATATATTGAAATAAAAATACAACCTTTTTCTTTTAAAGAATACTGCAGTGCATATCTTCAAATAAATGCCCAACAAGACTCCGTTAAAAAAGAAAAACTATCCAGTAGTGATCTATTTGAACTATACAATAACTACATTAATGATAGTGGTTTCCCACAAACCATAAAATTTAAACATAACGAACGTCTTGTATCTGATTATCTGTTAAATACCGTCTATCTAAATACAGTACAGAAAGATATAGTTAAAAGATATAATATAAAAGAAACAAACAAACTGGATGCAGTAATAAAATATATGTTCGATAATATTGGAAATGAGACTTCCATTAATAATATCGTAAAAGGACTCAAAAAGAGTGATAATTCTATTTCAGCTCCTTCTGTAGATAATTATATAAAAGGGTTACTCGATAGTTATCTGATCTATAAGTGTGATAGATATGATATAAAAGGGAGAAGATATCTTGAATCTAACTCTAAATATTATGTTGTAGACGTTGGTTTAAGGGCCACTCTTTTAGGAAAAAGTACTGATAAAGATGCTGGTCATATATTAGAGAATATCGTTTATTTAGAACTCTTACGAAGAGGTTATAACGTACGAGTTGGGAAACTCTCCCAGGTTGTAAGAGAAAATAATAAAGATGTTAGAAAAACAGTAGAGATAGATTTTGTTGCAGAAAAAATGGGTGATATTGAATATTACCAAGTTGCCCTAAATACTCTAGATCCAGATGTTTTAACTAGAGAACTTGCTCCACTAGAAAAAATCAAAGACAACTACCCTAAATATCTACTCACTTTAGATTATGGTAGTAGTAACAACAACGGAATAAAACGTTTAAATGTCCTCGATTGGCTTTTAGAGAACCTTTTCCAATAAATCATTTTACCCTTATCTCGTTTCTTAATATATCAGTTAGAACTTCGTTTCATTAATATAGAAAAAGAGAAGATCTTATCTGATCTTCTCTTATTATTCTTAAATTTAACTATTAATTACTTCTTATTTAAATTCAGATTACTTTCTAAAATCTGATCTTTATAAACTTTCCTTCCTTTTTAGTTTATTAATGTAAGAATTATTTTTTGTATAACTTCAAAGGTGGAATTGTAGAATAAGTATTTTCATTTAATGTACGGAATGATGTAAATAAATCAGCTGCAGATATTCCTTCTTTATTTAAATTATCTTCTGTCAAACTGACATATATTACTTCTTGATTATTAGAATTTTTAGTTTTCAGTAGGTATAATCTGTTATTAAAAACTTCCTCCTCATTATAACCGGTATGAGTGAATCTAAAATCTCGTAAATATCTATGTGCAAAGTCCTCAATTGTTCCTGTACTAGTAAGGCTAAAATATTTGTTCTTCATAGTTTCATTAGGATAATAGTGGTAAAAGAGAGTTGCTTTATTTGCTTCACCATAATTACTGTATATTACCACACCGCGCTTAGTCACATCGCTACTAGAAATAAGATCATCAATTGTTTCACAATTTTCTGACGAACTAGTATAAAGATCAAACACTACTCTTCTAGCAATACCAGAGCCGTCGTTGGAGAATAGACCCATTTGAAATTTATATGATTGAGGTTGAGGTTGAGGATCTGCAGTAAACATACACTTATCATTTTCACAAACATCGTTAAAACAAGCAGATTCATATACAGTATCTTTTTCAATAAAATCATACTGTCTTACAAGATAATTTTTAAGAGCTTCATCTTTAGTTTTTTCAATAAAGTTCAAGGCAATCTCACAATTTTTATTCTTTTCGTTACTAGACAAAGTAATACTTTCGGTATTATCAGTTGAAGCTGTTACCTTCCAGTTTTTAATGTCTAAAATATAAATATCCGTTCCCTTTTCATTTTTCCCTCTAATCGACCCACGGATCAGGTGATATTTTGAATCTAAATCTGATATCTTAAAAGTAAGAGTAGAAGGAGAATTTTTGTCAACTTCTACTAAACCTTCAATATCTCGTTCTATGACATCAGAATACTGAAGCATCGCTAAATTTGAACAGTCCGCTTCTTTCCACACTTCTACCCATAATGAAAATTTACTTGAAGTCAAATCAACAGAAATCATAAATGAACCAACATCACCTGATTTAACTGCATCCCTAGTATTAGCATTGTTCTCAATTAAAAAAGCGTGGTTTTGACTTATATAAAACTCTGTATCCTGACTATTATTTTTAATACACCCACTTTTATATACTCCCATTTTTATATCGGTACCTTCGAATGTTTGAACTGCCTTAGGTGGCGTTAGCTCAGGAGATTGAGGTGGATCTGATGGATCTGATGGTTGTGATGGATCTGATGGTTGTGATGGATCTGATGGTTTAGATAGCTTTCCATCTCCACCATGATAAGGCTCGGAAGTCTTTCCATCTCCACCACCATGACAAGCACTAAGCATTAACGATATAAATATTCCTAAAACTAAAAATAAACGTTTCATAGAATCTCTCCTGTAAAAAAAATGGGGTTAGTTCAGATTAAATTTTCCCCCCCCCCCCCCCCGAAAAATCAAGTAATTTCAATATGTTACAATTATAATATCAACAAGTTATTATACTTTCTTTAATAAAATTCATGAGTTATTCACTCGTAAAAACTTTAAAAAATCTAGATCTATCTATAAGTTGATTTCTCAGAATAACTATGTATTTCTTGCTCGTCCTCGTCGTTTTGGAAAGACTCTACTTGTAGATACCCTAGCTGAAATCTTTCAAGGAAATAAAAAACTTTTTAAGGGGCTTGCAATATCTAAAAAAAAATATGATTGGCAGAGTTATCCAGTTATAAGAATTGATATGTCCAAACCTGATCTAAGTTCTCCTGAAGCTTTGAAAGATTCACTATGTAAAATGCTACAAAAAATATGTAAGTCTTTTAAAATTAATCCTTCTAATCTCATGGATACAACCTCTCCAAAAACATTTTTATCATCTGTGATCGAAGAATTATCCGTTTCGGGACAAAAAGTTGTAGTTCTAATTGATGAGTACGATTATCCTGTTATATCCCATATTCATGAAGGAGAAAAAGTAGCTTCCTCCTTTTTACAAGTACTTCAACAATTTTATCTGGCTTTAAAAGTAAATTCTAATTATATTCATTTTCTACTTCTTACCGGAGTAACTCAGCTTGCTCTCACTACTATCTTTTCTGGTCTTAATAACCTAAAAGATATCAGCTATCTTCCTCGTTTCTCAGATCTTCTTGGATATACTCAAAAAGAGCTTGAGACTAACTTTAAAAAAGAAATTATCCGAGGAGCAAAATCAAACTCTCTAATTCAGCGTTCTTTTTTAAATAAAGTAAAAGAATGGTATGACGGATTTAGGTTCTCTACTAAAAAACTTAGCGTTTATAATCCTTCTGATATAAATCAGTTCTTTCAAGATGGAGCCACTTTTAAAACCTACTGGATCTCAACAGGGACTCCTTCTTTTATATTAAAACTTCTATCTAAATACCCTAAATTTGATCTTCAACAAGAATTAAAAAATCCTAGATCTAATTTTTTTGAGCATGGTGTATTAGATTTAGATGCTAAAATATCTGAAGACGATATTATATCCTTACTTTATCAATCAGGTTATCTAACGGTTACCGATATTAATGATAAGGGAAAATACTTTCTTGATTTTCCTAATAAGGAAGTTAGATATTCTTTTACTAACTATCTAACATCAGCTCTTTACAATAAAAAAATTAATTTCTTTGATAGCTACACTTATATCGCTGATTATCTCATAGATGGAAATCCTAGAAAGTTTGTAGAAAATTTAGATTCTCTATTTAAATCTCTGTCTCATCCTACACAAAAGTATCAAGAAAATGCTATAGGACTTGCTATATCTACAATTCTTTCTTTATCTCAAAATATAGATGTAGAAAATCAAATTCACTCTGGTAAGGGTATCACTGATATTGTAGCTATTACAAAAGATACCATCTACATCATGGAACTAAAAGTGAATGGCAGTGCTAAAAAAGCTCTCGATCAGATAAAAAATAAAGAATACGCTAATCTTTATAAAAACAAAGCTAAATACAAAAAGAAAAAAATAGTTATGATGGGTATAAGCTTTAACAGTAAAGATGCTAC
>CACXFL010000138.1 GCA_902766925.1 uncultured bacterium
CTTAAAATCAATAACAGCTATGCTTAATAAGCATGGTGAGGGAACAGTTTACTTCGGAGTATCTGATAACGGTGAAGTATGTGGTTTAGATATTGGAAAAGATACTCTTATGGATATCAGAAACCGTATAAGAGATAAGATAGATCCTGGGATATATGCTGACATTAAAGATTACACCGATGAAACAGCTAAAAAATACATAAAAGTATCAGCTAAAGGAACAGATATACCTTATTCGTATGATGGTCGATATTATGTTCGTAACGTTTCTGCTGATGAACAAGCATCGAGTGATATTTTAAGAAAAATGCTGGCTTCATCGGATGCAGATATTATCAGACAGAAAACCTCACCTAAACAGCAGTTAACATTTAGATCTTTTTTTGCTGTTCTTTCAGGTTTAGGTATACATCCAAAAGATTCGGAAGAATTCTACAGTAACTACGGACTTTTAAATAGAGAGAACAAATATAATCTAAACGCTTATTTAATCTCTGATAACAACAATGTTTCAATAAAAGTTGTAGTTTTTGAAGGTAAGAACAAAAGTGTTATGTCCAAAAGAACCGAGTATGGTGGAAAGTGTTTACTTCTATCTATTTCAGAAGTTTTAGAATATTTCAGTTCTATCAATACAACTCGTGTGGATATAAGTGGTCCACACAGAAAAGAACAAACATTATTTGATTTTCCAAGTTTTAGAGAAGCATGGATAAACGCTTGTTTACATAATAATTGGAATGAAGGTATAGCACCTTCCGTTTATTTGTTCGATGATAGGATAGAGATAGTATCATATGGAGGACTTCCGTTTTCGTTATCTCGAGAAGGTTTTTTTAACGGAACTAGTGTACCTGTAAATAAAAGTTTATTATTAATATTCATAGCATCTAAGTATGCTGAACAAACTGGACACGGAGTTCCTACTATAGTGGAAAAATATGGTAGAGAAGTGTTCTCTTTTGACGATGGCATGGTTAAAGTATCAATACCGTTAGCATATGACCGTGAAGAAGTAGTAGAACGTAAGAAATTAGTTTCTCTAAATAAGAAGCTAACAAAAAATCAAAAGAAAATTCTAAGCTTTTTAAAAAACAACCCCAAGGCTACACTCCAAGAAGTAGCTTCTGGTAGTGAGTTAAGTCTTAGTGGTGTCAAGAAAATATGTTCAAAGTTATGTGAGATAGGAGCACTAGAAAGAAAAGGAGCGAAAAAAGACGGGCGATGGATAATAAGGAAGGTTGTATAGGATAAAAAACTTTACTCTTTTAACATATCTTTTATTGCTTCTTTCGCACTTGTATAGGAAGAAGATAAATTCTTTTCTTCTATAACATCCTCCATAGCTTCTAACACAGAGGGTTTAACCTCTTCTTCAAGTTCACTTGTTGATTTTTTAAATTCAACAATTTCACTTTCTCTATTTTCCATAATAACATCAAATTTATCGTATCATTTATCGTATCATTTATTTATTATCCAATAATTATAAATAATTACAAGAATTTTATCGTATCATAAAAAATTCACTCGATTAATACCAATTCGAAAATGTAATTGATCTTCTGTAGTCTATAGACTACAGTCTTACTCAAGGTTATATTAAAAATGAAAATTCAAATACAACATTTATTTTTTACATCAAAAGGAAACTTATATTATGAGTAAATTAAAAAATAATACAACCTCCTATGAAACACTGGAAAAAAAGATTATGGGAGATCCCGAGGTTCAAAAAGAATACCTAAATCTCTCACTGGAAGAATATTTAACTGATGGTGATTTTAATAAATTTTATAAATCTCTAGAAAAAGTTATAAAATCTAGAGAAAGTATTAGTTCATTTTCCAAAAAAGTTAATATTGATAGAGCTAATCTATATACCCTATTTAATGGTAAAAAAGTTCCAAGACTCGATACTATTGCTAAAATTTTAAAAGAACTTGGTTACTCCATAAAGGTTGCATAACAAAAGTATATAGATTATCAGAAAGTCTGGATAAAGAAGTTCTGGAGTATTCCATATCTAGATCTCAACTAATAACAGAATAATAAGGATCTCGATTTATGACTAAAACCCGAGAACGATTCAAAAGAAGTGCAAAATAAAGAGGAAAGGATAGATATCTTTTAAAATACAATACAGAAAAAGTTTCATAGTGCCAAGATCCAAAGTTTATTTGAATATCTTTTATATAAGATTCTATCCCTTATTTCCGTCTTTCATCTACATCATATTTATGA
>CACXFL010000139.1 GCA_902766925.1 uncultured bacterium
GGATAGAGCGGGTAGTTTTTAACTTTAAACTACCCGCTCTAATATATCCAGTTAATCCCCACAAACTCCAGAGAAAGTGTCAGAAACGTTAGTTACAACTGGATTTCCACTTTCACTTGTAATTATTACTCTATCACCTTTTAAAGGTAAATTATGAGGATTGTTAGCATCGTATGGGTATTGAACTTTAACCAAACGACAGGAGTTGTTTCTATAACGATAGGTTCTATTGGCTGAGTATTTAGAATACACACTAGATTCGTGGTCTTTGCAAGCGTTTAAGGTATCTGTATCAGAGAAGCTAATAAGAACATCGTCTTTTTTAGTAAGAGCAGAATAGAATACCGATTCTATTTTATCAGGTTTATTTGTATAAAGTCTTGATGATCGTACACAGTAACGTTCACACATACAATAAGATCCAGTTACGTAGGTTTTAGCTCCCGTAGAGTTACTTTTAGCAACAGTAGGTTCAGCTATATGAGATCCAGCATAAGAAGATATATGAGATCCTGTAGTAAAATCTGCCACAGCTAGTCCTAAACAAGCACCCAATTTATCGGTACCAAGACAGTGAGCCCAATCGTTTGTTCCTGTTGAAAAGAAAGTACTGATTTGATTTCCTGCAATTCCTATTACAGAAACAGCAGCAGCTGCTAAGGGACCGAGTTTTTGTGCTGAATTTTGTATTACAGCAGAAGCTGTGGAAGTAAGAAGAGAAGGAGCAACCTCTGTAGATAAAAATGAGGATACCACAGAGGCAGCATTGTCAGCTTCAGAACTACTAGCATGGTCTCTTAACCATTTTTCTACCCCTGATAAATCTACAAAACCTGCATTAAAGATAACATCACAAAATCCTGCAGCACTTCTTAAACAAGCAGATTTTTGAGAAGCTGTAGGAGAAAGATCACAGGAGCCGTGGTTAATATCCTTATAGTAACTATCTGCACTATCGAAAGCTTCTGCAGCAATACTAAAACCTACGTTACAAGCTGCACTTATAATAGCTTTTCTTAAATCTTGAGAAAGTGTAGTTTTAACAGGTTTTGTTTCTGCTTTTTTGGCTTGTTCTTCAAGTTTTGCTGTAATCTTTTTAACAATATCATTATTAGTCCAAGCTTCTTCCCAAGCATGTTTAATACCACATTTAATAAGTTCTGTAAGAATTCTTCTTATAAAAGGTCTTGTATAGTACCAGTTGTTTTTTTGATTAGACGAAGTATTGTCATGAGCATATGCTGAAAGAAATGATTGAACATTTTCACTTGTAGAAGCACATATTTGACCACGAATTGCTGTGACACATGATTTACATTTTATATGCTTAGATATTTTAGAATCGTAAGCTTCCAAAAATTTAGATATTCTTTTACAAACTGTATCTATAGAAGAAACCTTCCATAAATTTTTTATATGTTTATCTATATTCGATTCTAAATTAGTTGATCCAGTAGTAAAAAATAGCATAGCATCCATCCAAGCAGGTTCTGTTACTTCATCTGCGTATTGTGGATTATTTTCAATAAATATCCTTATATCATCAAAGTCCCAATAAGCAAGATTTACCCTTTCTACTGTCTGCATTAATTGTGATTGATTCTCTAATTTTTGAACAAGATCTCCATTATATTGGCACCTATTAAAAGACTCTCTACTGAAGGAGTTTTTCATTAGTTCTTTATTTATCTCGTTTTGATCATAGTACTTAGAGTATTTAGCTAAAATTGTTTTGGCAGTAGCAGTGTTGATTAAATGTACTTTTCTTCCTCCTATGTTAGATTCTTGAGGATCATGTGAAGGTACTACATATGAGACATTGGTTGGAGTAACTGAATATGCAAGAAGACAATTTGCTTCTCCAGCATTTTGTTGACAATGGGTAACCATTCTTCTTGCTGTTGGAATACTATATTGTATGAGTTTCAAACGATCTTCTTGACTTATGTTAAAATTAGTAGGTTGATCAGCTGATCCTATTTTTGTAGAGTTTATTAGTTCAGGCATCTTCCAGTATGAGTACACCGCATACTCACATTGATTAGGAGTAGGATTTCCTATCTTTATCCATTCTGATTTACACCCAAGATAAGAATCAAATGCATTTAAAATCTCAATATTATTATATTTTTTTACTAAAAATTCTTTTTCAGTTAAAGATTTACCTTCAGCTTTTAGAGCTTCGAACAAATCTACATGAAACTGCTGGCAAAACAACTCTTGATTATCCGTTTGATAAAAAGATGTCTTAGAAGATACTTTACATCCAAATAAAATTACAATTATCATACCGACATAAACTGTAGCTATCCTTAGCATAATTGTCCTCGAGTTTAAGTAAAATAAATCAGATGTCCTATACTCATAATTGTAACATGTAGGCTCATACGGTTAATACTAAAATTTTGAATAATAATATATAGGGAAAGTGAAAGTAGTCTAAATTCTATTTTGAATCTTCTTGAAGGGTTTTAAAATAGTTAGCTCCAAGAAGTATATGATCTGGGTGCACTAGAAGGTCTTTGGCATTTAAAACGTATAGGGAGTAGCCATCTCCGTCATCCACAACTATAAACACATCTTCACAACTATACGCTAAAGCTTTAATAGATTCGTCACTTCTTATATCTTTTAAAACTTCTTTTGTAGAATTTTTCCATATTTTTATATTTCCTAAAGTATTACCACTGATCAAATATCTATGTTTAGAAAAGGTAGATAAGAAGGTATCAGGAGAAAAAGATAGAAGTTTTTGAGTATCAGATTGTTCAAAAGAAAAACCAGGATGATATAGTTTAGATATAATCGAATTATATTTCTTATCTAAACTAAGAATGTTTCCGTATTCATCCGAAAAAGAATAGAATGGGGTTTTAGAAGGATAAAACAGAGTATAAACTGGATTTAAAAGGTCTTTTGATAGAGTTCTGACTTTACCAGTTTTCATATCTAACAGAGCTAAAATAGAAGGGGTGAGGTTGAAGTCGGATATAGATCTTATACTGAAAATTAAAGAATCTTTAGTTACAAAAGTTAGTTTAAAAAAGGATAGATTAGAATTAGTGTAAAAATCTGGTGAATTAAAGTTCCAAGTTTTTATCTCTTTTAAACTGTCCGTAGAGACTAGATGAATTGATTTTGAACTTTTTGTGATAAAAGCAATATACTTTCCATCATAGGAAAAATCACAGGATATTATATCGGAAAAGTTTAAATCGGTAGAAGTCTTTGTTTTAAGATCAAATAAACTAACTTTCTTGTTAAATACAAGTAATAATTTTGAGTTATCTTTTGCAAAAGCAAAAGTTTCAAGTTGTAGTTTGGATCCACTATCCTGATCAGAATTATAATCGGTAGATGTAGAAATATCTAGTACCGTAGATTTCGAGGGTGTGTTTATAACAAGAATCGATGAATCGGTACTTATAAGTACATATCCTGGGATAAAGCTTGCTCCAATACTGTCAATTCTTTTAGTCTCAGCAGGTAATTTCACAGAATATAATCTATGATTTTTTGCTACAAATTTAGAGCTACAAGGAGTTAGAGGATGAACAAAAGACATAAGTGTCGAAGGAGTTATCAAGAACACAAGTAGGATAGAAAAACTTGTGGTGATAATCGAAGATACAATTTTGTTCATTAGAAATTCTCCTTTGTTTTTTCAAGCAAAGATTTTAAACACATATTCCATATGAAAACAAGTTTTCATATGAAAAAAATACTATGTTTTCTAGAAACCATGTTGTACTACTGGTTCCCAAAGAGGACTTAGTGGGCATATCTAAGGAGAATATATGGAGTATATCTTTTATAGTAAAAAAATGGTAAAAATATAGGCTA
>CACXFL010000140.1 GCA_902766925.1 uncultured bacterium
CGTCAAAGATCAGTATTTAATGGGTCAAAATCTCTACTGAAATCTTTATTTCTTGCTACAAGGAATGTATCTAAAAAATGGACTCAACCTCTAAGGGATTGGGGAAAAATCTATGGTGAGTTTTATCTGATATACAAAGATCGTTTAAAGTTGAAAAATTAAAAATCAACTCATCAAAAAATAAGAAATTTTTAGGAATGTTGGCCTTTTTCTGAGAGTCAAGATAGAGTACTCTATCTTGACTCTCAGAAAAAGTTTCATAGTGACGATATCTGATATATTTCAATAACCAAGATCTTTATTTTTTATTCAACACATATTTGAATTGCTTCTAGATTATCAATTGGGACAAACCTTTGGCGTCCATCTGATGTTATACAAGTACAAGATTCATCTTTTATATCGAAGTTTTGTACATCAGTTCCAATACTACATTCTGAAGTTATAATACAAGTTTTGTTATCTTTGATTTGATCCTTATTTAAAATTAATAACTCGTAAAATATATTGTGTTCAATAGCTTGTTTGACTTCATCTACAGAAGGATATCTTAATGTTTGTTTAGTAGAAGAGAGCACGTTATAACAGGTTGTTTCTTTTTTTAAATCAAAATACCAATTCTTATTAGTTAATACATCCTTTATATAAGCTATTTTTTTATACATTAGTGAGGTTGGATGTATTCGACTAGTCAATATCTCGTCTTCAGGAGTATAACGTGTCCAATTTGTAGCAAGACAAATAACACTAGCACTTTCTGTAGGTCTAAATGAATTTTGACTTCTACTTAATAAATAATAAACTAGAATCTTATCTGTTGGAGAATCTGAAGAAAAGACTGGGTTTTTTAAATTTCCTATACCTTTTTGATTTCTAATACTTGTTATACCATTTTCGTAGGCCATATCTAATTCAGTTATAGAAGGAATTCTCCAATCATATTCTGCTCCCATTTGATCTTTCAACCCCTTACATCTACTTATAGCTGATGAATAACTAAATAACAGGTTTGAATCATCTTCCAACACAACTCCTGTAGTCCACAAAACACCACTTATTGGATCTTTCCAATAGGTAACACCATTCTTTTCAAAACTAATCCAATAATAAGTAACACCATTCTTTTCAAAACTCACACTATTTTGACTGTCTTCACTTGATAAATACTGATTAGTTGTCTTACAAGAAAACATTAATACACTTATAAAGTAAACTACCTTAACTAAGTTGTAAAAAGATTTATATTTCATGTTTATTATTCCAACACTAAAAATTATTTAAATTGTTAATATCTTAATGATCAAATAAAGGTGTATTTTCTAATTGCTTTGAATATTTTACATAAAACATCTGATCTGATTTTGAATAAGATATTTTAAAATTATTTATAAGATTTATTAAATGTTTAAACGTAGGTGATTTATAGCTTTCATCATCAATCATGTTTTCTAGATAGGATTTTTCATCATCCCCCCTATACATTAAATCGCTTATATTTAATATATTATCTACTGATTCCTTTTCAACCATATATTTTATGTATTTACTCTCTTTAGTCAGTTCAATAATATTTTTTATAATATTTTTACTAGTTGCTTTATCTTTTAGTTGATTACGTATTGATTCAAGTTCCGTTTGCATTATTTTGAGCAGTACGATTCTTGACATTAATACTTCTTCCAAGTCTTCACGATAGGCTAAATCATACCCCATTGAACCAGCAACAAAAAGATATTCATCAGTATAATTACCAACTTGTTCTGCAACGTCATTAATAAAATTTCCTGATGTACAGGCATTTACGACTAAAATAAATCTTTTTATTTTTTTTCTATTTTCATCTTGAGGATCCCCTAATACTTCCTTAAAAACATCTGTTACATCACTTACAAAAATATTTTTCGTATCTACAGTACTTACTAATGAACTATTAAGAGATGTATCTCCATGTCCCTCATGAAACCAAAATAGTGTAGACTCACTTGATGTATTTTTTAACGCAGTCTTTAAATTATCTAAAATAGTTAAAGAATCAGATTCTTTGGAACTTCCTTGTAGAATAAAATTAAAATAGCCATCATTACTAGTCATCATTTCAATTAATTTTGAAACTGCCTCTTGGTATGAATTTTCAAAATTATCATTATTACCTATACTGACAAGAAAAATACTCTTATTATCAGTCTCAAGAGAGTTAGTGTTATTATTTAAAGTTGTTTTACAACTCATATATAACAGTGAGATGAAACATATAATTATTATTTTATTCATCAAATTCCTCATTACTTAATAGTTATTAATAGAAAAAAAATTTTTATATATTATTCACTAACACAAAATACATATGCAGTATCATTTTGGTTTGATGGATCTTTAATTAAATTTTTATTATTTACTGTATCATCAAATTTATATTCATATATCTTCTCTTTAGAATCGTAGCTAACCCATATAGGAATTGGTTTTCTCTCAAATTTTGACATCATATTAAGATAGTCATAAGATAGCTGTCTTAATATGGAATAATTAGTACTTTCACCACTTGTTTCAGATATTTCTTCAACTGTAGGTATTCTCCATTTTTTATTTAAAGCTTTATTGTCAGTACACAATTTTTGTGCTTCTTCATATGTAATTGCTTTATCTAAAAAATAAGACCATATATAAATACTCTCCACATGTTGATAATAACTTTTATTATCAATTACAGTACTTTTCCATTCGTTAAAATGACTTCTATAAATAAAATGATTACAAATTGTATCCATACACAGTTTTTTTATTATTGGTTGATTTAAAATTTCACTTACATCAGGATCTTCATTTTGTTTTTTAAAAGTTTTATCAATTATCGAAATTAGATTAGAATTAACATTCTCACTGTTATTATCAATTAGAACAAGTGTATCTTCATTGTATATTTTGTTAATTTTCTTTCTTAAATCACTATCAATTTCGGTAGTATTTTCTAAAAAATTCTTATAATAAAGAGCCCGATCAAATTGATTACAATAATTTGTAACGTTGTTTACATTAAGAACTTGTACAGACGTGTCTTTACTACAATTAAAGACACACATAATATCATAAACTCGCCTGTCTGGTGTACGTATATTACATACTTTTATATAATTTAAATGATCTTGATCAGAATAAACTATATCCGAAGGTTGAGACTCAAATGATTTACATGAAATTAACAAAAACAATACTACTAAGCTTAAAATAGATATAAATTTATTTATCATTTTTCTCTTACTCTTACCTTACTATAATTAGTTCATCAAATTATATATCTTTGGATCAAATTTTCTTTTACATAATATCGAAGCAACTCCTCTATGTTGATCGCTATCTTCAACTATTTTATGTTCTGACATGGTATAAATTTTATAATTTGTCCCATCATATGTAAAAAACTTCCTAAAATACTCTTGTTCTGGAAAGCGAGATGTTAACTCTTCAAAGATATCCATATTTTCATGTTCCATTTTTATTACTTCTCCAAGTTTCATCATCTGGTCATCTGTGACCAAACTCCAATTATCTTCAGGACTGGCTCCTTCATTTAAATTAGTTAAGTTACACATTAATTCTGTTGTAAGCCCTATATATTCTGAAAATTTATCAGTTAGTTTATTCTCATTAATTCTAAAGATATATTGAGGATAATTTTCTCCTCTTTTTATATATCCAAATCCTATATCTTTAATTTTGTTTCCAACTTTCTTTTCAATTTTTTTTATCGTATATGAGTTAGGATTTAGGATAAATTCTGTTTCATCAGAGGTATGTCGATCTTTTTCTGTATACATATCTTTTTTGATCTTCTGTTTTATTCGTTCAAAAGAAGTATATGATTTTTCAAAATAAATAAGTTCAGCTTTAATGTTTAAATATTTTGAAAAAACAGAATCTGGTATTTGTCTTAAATCACCTTTTAAAATCATTCCTACTCTTGGAGATAAATCAGTATATCTAGGATCTGTTGGACATGCAGAATTTACGTTATTTACTGAGGTTGCCTTTATATTAGTGTAACTTTTTCCACTACCTTCTAATTCGACTACTGAACTATAAGGACAGTATATACACTTTCGTATACTATAATACTGGATATCATCTTCTGTTACAGGTATTAACCTATAACAGTGATCATCATCAAACTCTTGATCCACTTCTACAGTGGTAGATACATGGGACTTATGTTGTTTTATACATGAAGTTGAAAAAATAAGAATAATAACATAAATAAAATAATTAAATTTCCTTTGCATCATATTTCCTATCTTTTTAACAATTTATTTAATAAAGATATCTAAATATAAAAATTTTAAAATAACAACAAATCTTATATATATTTTATTTTAATCCTTATCTAATTTAATCTACAGACACTGTATTCTCCAAAATAGTTACTTTGAGTTTTTATAACCATAAATTCTTTATCATCTACCATATAGGTTTTTTCTATCTTAGAGCCATTAGGAAATACACCTAAGTCCACCATTTTGAGTGTCAAAGAATAATTTTTTCCTTCACTACCATTTTCTTCTACAATATAACTTCCTACTGTAGCTTCATTATCTAACCATTTAAATAAAAGTACTCCTAGTCCTGTTCCTTTATCTAACCACACTGGAGCAGATAGATGTGCTAGAGGTACACTTGTTCCCCCTGTTAGACCTGATTTTAATTGAATAGTAGGGATAGATTTATCTTTATTATTATTTTGATTTTGAATTATTCTAGTTTCTAATTTAAATTTATCTACATTAATTGTAGCTTCTCCTACCATCGAATCTCCTTGAACAGTAGCAAGATACAGATGTCCGTTTTTAAATATAGAAGACCAGTTTTCAACATGTTCTTTAATTTTAATGGAGTAGTTTTCTTGTAATCCATCTGTAGTAAATTTATATATAAAAAAATCAGATACTTCTTCTTCAGGACTTGATGTTACAACTAATAGATCTCCATTATCTGTAACAATCCATTCATTATAACTATCCCAAATACCTGGTTGAGAAAAAGATTTAACTACTGCCCCTACTCCAATATCTATAAGATTAACACCCATATTAAGTTTATCCATACATCTTGATACTACTGATATCCATACTGATCCTCCACTAGTCTGAGCTTTAACTCCTTCAATAGTTGCTTCATCTTCACTACATTTACTGACTTCATCAAATGCTGGATACTCTACTACTTTACTATCAGTATCCGTTACCACCTTAACTTTAAGATCTTCACCTACATAGGCGTAGTATTTATTTCCCCCACTAATAAATCTTTCTACTCCACTTAAATTTTTCTCAGTAAATTTTACTCTTTTTAACTTAGAATCAGGACCATATTTCCCAACCGGAGCTTCATAATAACTAATCTTCCCAGATCTTGCGATTCCCTCTACAAATATCCCCGATCTACTATCCACAGCTTTTACTTCTCTCACACCAATAATAGAATTTGTATACTCTATCTTAGAACATTTTACATCCTGGGTATTTTGAAGATCCTCCCAACTAGAATCCGGCCCAGAAGTAGTACAAGAAAGAGATAAATTTATCCCTAAGAATAAAATAACAATTTGAAATAATTGATTTTTTTTCATGAGCAAAACTCCATTTAAAAAAGCACTAAAGTATCTTCATTTATATCCGATCCTTAGAGTGTACCAGAAAGGAGGTTAAATGATAATGAAAACAGTACTAAAATGTATATGTATTAGTATCGCTTTATACATGCTACTTTCTGGTTGTTCTACAGTATCAGTGAGTGCTTCACTGAAAGCTGATGAAGCTGTAAATCTTCCCATGTTTAAAAATACTGCAAATGAATGTTACTACCTCGATGATTTTATGCCTATTCCTGATTCTATGGTAGTAGGAAAATCCGGAGCATTACACCTAAGATATTATACCTATAATGCCGCAAAATACAAACAATGGAAAAATAGAAAAATTATTCTTTCTTTCTATTCTACCGACGATCATTGCTGGTCATTGTTTGAAGAATCTTATACCATCAGATAAAAATATTTCTCTTATCCAAGTATTTACTGTAAAATAGAAGTAAACCCTTGGTAGGAGTGTATTTATGATACTGAATGTCAGACAGTTTATTTCTTTTTATATTCTATTTTTACCTATATGTCTGTCTTGTACATCCCTACAACCTCAATCTAATCTTGCTTCATCTAACTATGAGCCTTACTACGAACAACCTGAAACTCGTACTAAAAAGAAAGATATATACTATCTAAATCAAGGTAACGAATATATTCTTGATGGTTTATTTAGAGAAGCTATAGAATCTTACAAAAAAGCTCTTAGTATAAATAAGGCCAATCATCATGCCAGACGTAATCTCGGAATTGCTCAACTTAAATCTAAGCTGTATCAAAAAGCTCAAAAAAACCTAGCTAGTATTGAACCGTATTTTGATTCAGATTTTGATACCCACTATTTCTTAGGAGAAGCCTATAGAGCTAACGATAATTATTCTCAAGCTATTTTTCAATATCAAAAAGCTCTTACAATAAAACCAGATGATCCTAAAACTTTAAAATCTTTGTCGTGGAGTTACTATAACATTAAATATTATTCTGAAGCACTTAACACTGCTAAAAAGCTTTATCGACTTACTCCTAAAGATAGTCAGGTAATTATTATTCTATCTAGAATCTTTTTAAAAACCAATCGTCAAGATCTTGCTCTTGCTTTAATAAAGAGGGCAAAATCTCAAGCGTCCCAAGAAAATATTCCCTTCTATCTTAGTGTAGAAGGAGATATCTACTCCTCACTTAAAAAATATAACCTAGCTATAAACACATATAAAAAAGCCTTATCCGATCAACCTCTTCTTCCTGGAGCTCTTTTAGGAATAGGAGAATGTATGCTGATCACCGGACAAGATAAACTTAAAGCTATAAGTTATATAGAAAGATCTTTAAGAATTAGACCTGAAACTTCTGAGGCATACTATCTTTTAGGAAAGGCTTACGCAAGTATCGATAAGAATAAATCCAAAAGATATTTCAACAAATTTAAACAACTTGCTTCTAAGGATCCTGAGTTTATTGCTAAAATCTCAGATCTTGAAGAAGACGGCCTCATTTCTGTTAAAGAACGTCCTCAAAAAAACAAACATAAAAACTAATATTTTTTCTAAAGTAATTTAAGTTCAGCTTTTTGATATGACATCAACGACCTTTTAGCTTCAAAAAGATTTTTGTAAGAATCGTATCTAATTTTTAGATTCTCAGCAGAGTTTTTAGCTTCCAAAAGTTTTTCTAGATATGATATGTACTCTGGATCAGTTTCTGTGAGTCTTTTCAGTTTAACTTCCGTAAGTTTCTCCCGGGTTGTTTCTTCTATTCTCATAGAAATTCTAGCTCTTATAACAGCTTTAAACAAATCCAGTCTATCAAACTCTTTTTTAGCTTCTGCATATTTAAGACCTATAATATTTGTAAGTCTTACTATTTCCTCTAGACTTAGGTTTGCTTCCTTATCTTTAGAATCAATCTTTCCTTCAAGATTTTTTGAAGAGATATCTTTAGTATCAATTTTTATATCGTTTCTTTCCATGTTAAAAAACTCTAAAATCCGTACTAGGTACATGCATTTTAAGATATTTACTTGCTTCTAACTCTACAGAGTCTTCCTTAGAAGAAAGAATCCAAACTGGGATTTGACCTTCTAGAGTATCTAGATTTACTAATACTTGGCTAGCTTCCCAGGATTTTTTATCCATCATCAAAGCCTCTAGATCTACCGTTTTACCTTGTTGTAATGCGTAATGAACGTGTTTAGTATCTATAAAAAATTTCTTAATCTTAGTATCTGTAGCTTTTCCTTCCTGACGGAAATTTATTCTAAAAATATTGTTCTTTTTAATGATATTTACTATTTTGTATGTTCCCTCTATTTTTTTTTCTATCATCTCTCTTTTATCTAAATTAGAAGCATCCTTAGAGTATCCTTGTTTTAACCCTAAAGTTAATACGGACACACTTACTAGAAGAACTTCTACTATCAATAATGATTTAAAAATTTTACGGTTCATACTAATTCACCTAAAAATAAAATAGAGTTAATTAATCCTATATCTCTCTTTTATTCTACACTGCCGATTAAACTTTCCACAGCTTTTTTTCTCTCGGAAGTTGTGCTTTTTTTATATATATAAGATCCAGACACTAAAATATTTGCTCCTGCCTGGATTAAATCAACTGCATTATCCCCGTTTACTCCACCATCTACTTCAATCAGCACCTTATTATCTACTCCCTTCTTTTCTAGGAGTGTTTTAAGATCCCTGACCTTTTGAATACTTTCAGGAATAAAAGCCTGTCCTCCAAATCCAGGATGAACTGACATTAGATTTACAAAATCTAATTTTTCTAACCAAGGTTCTATACTGGCGATAGGAGTTTCTGGATTAAAAGAAAGTCCTAGTTTTATCCCAGAGAACCTATCTTTAAGATTTTCTAGGATAGTTGAACAATCTGGATATGCTTCTACGTGAAATGATAGAAGATCAGCTCCAGCTTCAGCAAATCTAAAGATATAGCTAGGCTCAGTTTCTATCATTAAATGCACATCCAGAGGAAGTGTTGCTATCTTTTTTACAGCTTTTAG
>CACXFL010000141.1 GCA_902766925.1 uncultured bacterium
ACTTTATCATCTAGAATCATAGCTCTCATACATCTACTTTTTAGTTCTTCTAATTTATCAGTAATTAAAAGAGTGGTATCTATATCTTCTTCAGGATTAAGCTCAGCTACTAGATTATCAAACAAGGCTTGAAACTTATCGTTTCTTTCTTTTTTAGGATAGTGAGCTTTATAAATATCAACAATCTGTGGATAATAACTTTCTAGTTTTTGTATCTTTTCTTCATCTAGGGTATGAGGTTCTACTTTTCTTTTTTCTACCCCTATTTCTTTTTGAATTTCTTTTTGAAGTTCAAACAAAGGAACCATTGCTTCATATCCATAATTTATAGCTTCAAGCATCTTTTCTTCTGTCAGAAAATTTGCTCCAGCTTCAACCATCAAAATTGCTCCAGGTTTTGCTGCTAGATTTAAATCTAGATCAAGTTCTCCAACACTTGCTTCCTCAGGATCTATAATAAATTTCCCATCTTTAAGTCCAAGCCTAATAGCTGCTACAGGACCTGAGAAAGGAATATCACTAATCATCAAGGAAACACTAGCTCCTAGTACAGACAAAGGTGCTGGATGTACTTTTGGATCAAATGATACAACCGTAGCAGTAATAAAAGTATCACATTTATAATCCCCTGGAAAACATGGTCTTAGTGGTCTATCTATAACTCTAGCAATCAGTGTTTCTCTCTCAGATGGTTTAGATTCTCTTTTAAAAAATCCTCCAGGAATTCTTCCAGCAGCATAAAATTTTTCAAAATAATCAACCGTTAATGGGAAAAAATCTTGTCCTTCTTTAACTGTATCTGCTGCACAAACTGTAACAAGAACTTGAGTTCCGCCACAACTTACCATCACCGATCCATTTGCTTGTTTTGCAAATTTTTGAAATTCTAAACTTATTTTTTTTCCTGCAAATTCTATCTCTTTTATAATAGACATCGTATCCCCTCTAATATCACTACTAAAAATTCACACACAAATATGAAATATAAACTATAATTATCCAGCCCAATAGCCTAATTATACACTAAATACCTTTCTAACTCCAACCCGTTATTTTATCATTTCAGTCTATAATTCAGCAAAAAAACAAAAAGCAGAAACCTATCCTAGGAGTGGTTCCTGCTTTCTATATATTAATCTATCCTGTCGTTTACTAAAATTATCCTAAATTAACTAGAAAATCCTAACGACGTATTCCTAAATCAACGATCAATTTCTTATAGCCCTCAGGATTTTTCTTTGCATAGAAGGAAAGAAGTTTTCTTCTTTGACCTACTATCTTTAATAATCCTCTACGAGAATTATGATCTTTTGTATGAGTTCTAAAATGAGCGTTAAGTTCTTCTAATCTCTTTGTAATCAAAGCTATTTGAACTGGTGCTGACGCTGTATCGTTTTCATGAGTACCAAATTTCTTAATAATTTCTTGTTTTACTGCAACATCTAATGACATTTAAATATTACTCCTATATAAAAAATATAACAACCGAACCAGAACAAAACGCACCCGTCCTGATACTTGGTTCAGAACCTATACTTAATTGATCTTAAAGAACAATTACCCCACTTGCCTACTAAAAAACTAGGTAAATGTCTAGTAATTCTATACACTTTTTACAAAAAAGAAAGTAAAATTCTGGTATTTTTTCTAAAATCGTTGCTTTTTTGAGCGTTTTAGTGTATATTCTCATCTTGTTGACAAATCCGCTTTGTTCTTGTTCTGAAGTTTTCTCTGTTTCATTATTATTTCTGCCTGAATTAGGATTCTATGCCGTCTTAACAAAGATTAGGTTTGCCTATTGTGGGATAAGTAAGTTTAATTTTTAACCATAAGGGTGATTTTATGAAATTTAAGATCGGAGATAAAGCTGTTTATCCTTCCCACGGTTTGGGAATAATAAAAAGTATCGAAACTAAAGAAATTTTCGGCGTTACCCAAAAATTCTACGTATTTGAAGTTATAGCTTCAGGTGCTACTTTTATGATTCCCACTAATGCTCCTGAAAAAAGTGGAATACGAGCTTTGATCAGTAGAAAAGATATCAATAATGTATACTCTATTTTAAAATCCCCATGTGTTCCTTATAAAACCTCTTGGAATAAAAAATTTAAATTCTTAAACGATAAACTAAGAACTGGTTCTATTGAAGAAATAGCTGAAGTAATAAGAGATCTTAATCCAAAATCTACAATGAAGAAAGATCTTTCTTTTGGAGAAAAGAAGATGTTTGATAAAGCAAAAAGTCTTCTTGTTTCTGAGATAAGTGCTGTATCTTCCAAAAATGCCTGTGATATTGAAGAAGATTTACAAAAAATACTCGTTAGTGTTCAATAGAACAAACAATGACAGTTTAACAAATAAAAGTATCACCCAAAAAATATTCTATATCCCATAACTAGCCATTATGGGATTTTTGATTCCTGATATAAATTCTAAGAAGTCTTGAAGCTCTCGGATCTACAAAGTTTGATTTTTCATTCCAATACTTATCATTTTTAGGAACTGTCAGGTATACCTCATTATTATTCATAAATTGTGAAAATCCTTTATTAAATAACATCTTTTTAGAATTATATTTGAGCCAATCTTGTTTATGTTCTCCAATATAATTTCTCATTTCTCTAAATGTCATAAAAGGTCGATCTCCCTCTACAAACATTACATAAGGCAAAATTCCAGTTTCTGTTACAGTAAAATAATAAAATCCTTTAACACCATTTTTAGTATAAGGAAACTTATAACTTCTAAGATCACTTTTATTTAAAACAGCTCTTACTTTTCTAATAACAGGATTTTTATAATCAAATGTTTTTATAAAACTTGCTCTATACGGAGTATAGATAAAAAGATAATTATCATACAAAACAAATGATAAATCTTTTGAAATTTTTCTTACACGAGGATCTTGTAGTTTCAGTGTATTAAACTGATTAAATACCGATTTATATCCTGAGTATATTTCCTCTTTACTAAGTAGTAGTGAGTTATTTGATTTACTCATATCTATATAAACACTTGATGAATGAATATAGATATTAAGTTCATAGATACCAAGAACAAATATCATCAACACCAAAAATAATATAATAAGATAATCATATTTAGCAGATTTACGTTTATCTTCTTGCATCTGATTATAAAAATTGTATGCAAGCTCATCTCTAGCATATTCATTTTGATACTGATATTGGTTTGGATAAACCTCGTAAGAATTATTCACTGGTTGTTGATAATAACCTTGCATCCCTTGAGGATAATACCCTCCTGGTTGTTGCCCTTGCCCATAATTTCCAAGGTTTTCGACCATAACCGGATCTTCTGTATTAAACAATAATTAGAAATTGATACTGGTTCCCACAGAAATATCTAATCCATATTTTTTCTTAGCACCCATAGCATTTTCCAGATCTGATTCTATATCTCCATTTGATAAAAAGACCTTATGGAAATTTACAAAATCTTCTTCTGCACTAACACTATACGAAGGGGTTCCTGCTACGGGAATAACTGCTATCAAATTTACATAAAGTCCAAACATCTGAGTAATTGCCATAGTAAATCCTGATCCTAATCTAACCCCAAATACTGACATAGTTGTTTTAACTTTTGCAAGTTCAGTTTCAGTTCCTTCAGCCCTTGAATTTCCAGTACCTTGAGCTGCAAAAAAATCAGAAGAAAGATTTTCGTATAAAAGTCCTACTAAAAAATTAACGTTATTTCCAGTTACACCAAAATAT
>CACXFL010000142.1 GCA_902766925.1 uncultured bacterium
AGTCCTACATGAAGATAAATATAAAAATAATTATTTAAATGGAGTTTACACATTCTAGTATAACTTAAATAATTAACCGATTAAACTGTCCTAAAAAATGGGTTAAGTTCATTTACTTGACAGCCCCTCCCCCCCGACGTGCTAAGATGGTAGAATGATTTATTTTTTTGAAGGAGTTTATATGAAAAGAGTGTTACTGTTTTCTATAGTAGGAATTTTTGTTACCTTTGGAATTATTTCTTGTAAAAGTGATGGTAGTAAATCAGATGTATCTGGAATTGAAATGGCTAGTGCATCAGGTTCTACAAATTATTGGGCTGAATTCATTCCTAAGAATTGTCAATTTGATCGTGACTATATAAACAATTTAAAATCTATAAAAATGTATAAAGATAGTAATACTTATTATAAGTTTTTAGTACTTCCTGAGACATGTAAGGACCCTACAAAGTTATCTCCTAGTGATTCTGATCATTCTACAACTCCATTAATAATTAAAGATTTACTTAACGTTCACGTAACTCATATAAATAGATGGTGTAAAAATACTGTTAGCTCTTCACGCTATGAAGATTGTGTTAGTACTTTAAATTCACATCTTCTAAATAATAACATCACTGACGAAGCTTTATCTTTTTTTAAGAGAAATAAAGGTAGATGGTTACTAATTGAAAAAGGGGAAAAAGGTCTAGTAACTTATTCAAGTAAAGATCTGTCTCCTCAAAGTTTAGACGATATTAATCCTCTTTATAGTCTGCAGTTAGCATTTTTTGCTTCTTCTTCTGATATCGATTCTAACTTCATAAAGCATATTCATGTAAATCCTGATCATAACTATTTTGCAATTTCGTTTTTAGATCTTACAAATATTAGTAATTCAAGAGAGGTGATAAATGGTAAATTAATAGATAATCCTTTTAAAACTATGCGACCTCGCACTGTGATATACAACTATCAAGTACAAAAGTAACACTTCAATTATATTAGATGTTATCTGACCTCATTAGTTAATATTTCTATGGAAGTATTAATTAATGAGGTCGATTTTTATTTATATCTCCGACAGATCTATAAAATATAATGTCAGTTAGAAGCAAAAATTATTATCCTCTTAGTAAAAACTATAATATTTATTTATTAGTTTTCCAATGATGTTATATTGTTAATATAGTAATATGTATTTTCTTAAAGTATAAAAACAAAAAAATTCATTACGAGGAAAATTATGCATCTACTATTTTTAGATGAATCAGGAACAATAGTTGACAGAAGCAAAAAACATTCAAAATATTTTGTTATCGGTGGAATTATTATTCCTGAAATCCATTGGAAAGATATTTATAAAAAATTATGTGATGTAAAAAAACAGTATGGTATTTCTTCTGAAATAAAGTGGAGATATTTTTCACCTTATAACTGTGAAGAATGTAATGGTTTAAAAGAATTTGATTTTGAAAAAAGATGTGAAGTTAGAAATAAATTATACGAAATAATTACTGCGTATAAATCTATCAAAATTATTTCTACCGTAACAGACGTAGAAAAAGCATATAGATTACCTTACGTAAATTCTAAAGATGACCTATACTGGTATAGTTACAAGCAAGTTGTAGAAAGATTTCAGTATTATCTTCAAGATATATCAAGAGAATCTGGAGCTGATTTTAATGGTCTAGTAATCATTGATAATCGTCTCTCATATGATGATAACAGGTTGAGAACATTACATCATAAACTAATGATTATAGATAAAGATACATATTCAAAATTTAATAATTTGATTGAGGGTTTATTTATTGCACCGTCTCATTTGAGTGTAGGTATTCAGTTTGCTGATATAGTCGCTGGAGCCATCTTCAGAAAATACGAAAAAAATGATGATATATGCTTTGATAAAATAAAAGGATCAATACGAAGCAGAAACGGTAATATACTAGGATACGGAATAATTAAATTTCCCAAGAGTATATAAAAAGACGTCGAGCTGAGTAAACTCAAACCTGCAAATTCGACGCAGTCTCGACGTACTTATATTATCCACCATATTCTCCTTTAAAACAAGGTATAAAAAATAACTATTATCAATTTTCTAATAATAAAAACCTACAAAATTTCTATTATAGCGTATTTATATACCAACTTTTCGTTACTTTTTTCTTCTTCAGCCATTTATAGTCCTACATGAAGATAAATATAAAAATAATTATTTAAATGGAGTTTACACATTCTAGTATAACTTAAATAATTAACCGATTAAACT
>CACXFL010000143.1 GCA_902766925.1 uncultured bacterium
ATCAGTTGTTTCACCAGAATGGCGGTACTGTATAGGGTGCTTTGCGAAATAATACACTTCGGCCAACACATTTGATGAACTAATCAGTAAAAATAAAATGTTTAAACAAATAAAACAAAGAAATTTAGGTAGTTTATAATTAACCATAATGCGACCTTTCTTTAAAAAATTAGCATTTAATTTGGTTGACATGAAAAAATGTCTGGGACGTCTAACCCTAATGACCAGTCGATTTTTTCACAAACTTCGTAGGTATATCACAAGACTATTTAGAAAGGTAGCATTATACTCAAATAATCCAGGGTAGTAATGATTTTTTTGTTAATAAATACATAAGAAGGTTTAAAAAATGATTAAATAATTAGCAGTTAACATTATAAGAGTCGTTTAAGATATAAAAACCATATTTGAACATCTATATAAAAAACGGTTTGGAGTTAGGGTAAAAAGGACTAGATTATCTTTTCGCTTATAGTTATACTCTTCTAGTTTCTTAGTTTTGATTAGCTTAGGTATGAATGTTTAAAATTTTAATATAAGGAAAAAATCAATGGCAAAACTTCAAGGCTCAAAAACAGAATTAAATCTTTTACAATCTTTTGCTGGAGAATCTCAAGCTAGAAACCGTTATACTTATTTTTCTTCTGTTGCTAAAAAAGAAGGATACGTAGAAATTGCTTCTATTTTTGAAGAAACAGCAAATCAAGAAAAAGAACATGCAAAACGTTTCTTTAAATTCTTAGAAGGAGGAACTCCTTCTATAACAGCTAGTTTCCCTGCAGGAATTATCGGTACTACAGAACAAAATCTTGCAGCAGCTGCAGCTGGAGAAAAAGAAGAGTGGTCTATCGTATATCCAGAATTTGCTCGTATAGCTAAGGAAGAATCTTTTAATGAAATTGCAGTAGTATTTCAAAACGTAGCAGTAGCTGAAAAATTCCATGAAGAAAGATACAAAAAATTCTTGCAAGATATTCAAGAAGGACATGTATTTAAAAAATTAGAAAAAGGTGTATGGCAATGCATGAACTGTGGATTCATCTATGAAGGGATCGAAGCTCCTACACTTTGTCCTGCTTGTGCTCATCCTCAAGCTTATTTTAAATTTATTCTTAAATAATAAGTTTCGACATAGAATTTGAATTTAGATTTAAAAAACTCAAAATATCCTGGAATTAGTTGGATATTTTGAGTTTTTTTTAACTTATTTTTTTTAAATAAGTTTTTTTTCACTAGAATATTGCTCGATACTTTTAGCCAAATATCATAATTTTTGTAAAAATATAAAAATCACACTCAGTCTAAAATTAATTCAAGTTTTTAAGTTCCGAAAAGTAGATGGGAAATACCTATAACTTTGGGAAATAGGAATTTTTTGTATTAGATGAGAGTAAGGTGGAAAAATTTAGTTTTACTCTTAGCTATGTTTTGTATAGGAGAGGTGTCTGTACAAACTAGTGTGTATTCCTATGAGTATACTGATTCCACTCTTATAGCTTCAAATAGTAAAAAAAATAAGTCTCGTTTAAAAACTAAATCTGGATCTAAAAAGAAAACTAAATCTAAAAGAACTACTACTAGCGGAAAAGCAAAATCCTGGGAGGATATGGTCCGTTACTATATAGCTTCTAGACAGTACCGTAGAGCTCATTCTATTCTTATGGATAGAGTTAATAAGCGTTTAGATAATGAGGTCGTCTATTATCTTTTAGGGCAGATAGCAACCCTTAATCAAGATTATAAAACTGCTGTAGGTTACTACAAAAAATCAGGAAATTATATAGAACCAGAATCAGCATATGAGTATGGACTTGCTTACTATAATGTTAAAAACTACTATAAGGCAGCTTATGGTTTTTCTTCAGTTGATAAAAACTCTAGTATAAAAAATATAGCTTCTTTCTATGCTGGGGTATGTTTTTTGGAACTTAATAACTTAAATCAAGCAGAAAGGTATTTTAGAAGTGCCAGACACCTTCCTGTAAAATACGCTGATTTAAAAGAAAGATATCTAGAAGCTATCCATAGAGATAAAGGTTACGGTCACTCTGCCTATACTTATACTTCAACCTCAAGAATGCCTCTTCCTCAAATGAAAGGAATTACAGATGTTAGGGCTGAAGATCCTGATAGTAAAAAAGAAAAGGAAGATGGAGGAATTGAGTCAGGGTTTAACTTTGGTTACTCGGTGGAACTAGCAGCAGATATTGGAGGAAAAGGTGGAGAAACGACATATAACGATACGGTAGAACAACAGGAATTTTCTTTTACTTATGGAGCAGGAGGAGAAGGAAGAGTTCAACCTATGTATATAAAGAGGTTTGAATCGGGTAGAGATTTAACTGTAGGTTTTCCACTAACCCTTGGAACAAGATACCAAGATGTACTTAGATCTGAGGCTACAAGTAGTGAAGTATCTCCGATGGATAAAGTTAAATTTACTTTAGGATTTAATCCATACCTAAGTGTACCTATAGGAAAGGAATCATCTATAGGTGCTAAAAACGATTTGTCTATAGAAATGCAGGGTACTAACTCAGATACTATGAAGTTAAATAATTTTAGTGGAGTTGAATTTAAAACAAAATTTTCAGATGTACATGTGTTGACAGATTTAGGAGTAGTGTATGGAATATCCGGTATTATGGTTAAAGAGACTAAAACAGCTAGTGGAGAGGATAGTACTAAGATAGCAGCTTCGGGTACTATGGGTATTAGTGGAGGATTAAATGTTAACGCAGATATTGGAAGTTGGGGAGGATTGGATTCTATCCTATCTTTTATATATAACATGCAGTCTGATGAGAATTTAAGTCAAGCTGTAACTAACGATATGATTATTTATGGGAAAGCAGGACTTAGCTTCAATGTAGGATCTTTCGGAGGAGAGGTAAGTGCTGATTTTACTAAAAATGTTCCTAATGAAAAAGCTCCAGTAGAGGGAACTAAGATGGAATATGCACTGAATTTAAATCTGAATTATAATTTATTACAGATACTAGATCTTTCAGCTTTGTATAAACATACGATATATCCTGAATATGTATACCAAAATCAAACAGGATACCAAACCTCATCGGGAAGTGCTGATTCAGTCAAATTTAAATTAAATGTAACACTTTTAACCCATATAAAACTTGGAGCATCATACGAATACATAATGCATAATTACGGTATAGATGATGAATATGCTCCAATCTTCTATAGTAGAGAAAAAAATCATAGTCTGACTCAAACGATATATGAAGTATTTGCAGGACTTGTTTTCAACTTCTAAAAAAATAACTAGGTGGGTTTGTATTGATTTAGATAGAGATTTTTTAAAGTATTAGAACCTGTAGTTTCTACTAAAAAGGAATAGTACCTGGCATCAATAGAAGAGGTTTTTGATAGAGTGTAATCTTTATAACAATCTGAATCCATGGAAATATTAGATAGAAAATTATCTACACTCACAAGCATTTTAGAATTTGAAAATCGATTCTGGAGTTCAATAAAAAGTATCTCTTTAATTTTAGTGAAAAAATCTATATCAAGTACACAAGCTTGTTTTATAAAGTTTGAAGTTTTGAGCCAGTACAGAGCCTGTTCTTTAGATGAAGGAAGAGTTGCTAAAGTATGGATAATAGCATCAGCTAATTTTTTTGTTATAAAGTTTTTCACACTACTTTCTATAAACGAATTTGATTTAATAATATCTGTACTGATAATTCCTTGAATAAAGGAATTATCTTTATTTACTTCAAGTAGAAAATCAGGAATCATGGAAGATCCTGGTTGATAGATTCCAGAGTTAAATATTCTCATACTTTTATCATTATTAAAAGCAGGAGAAAAATAAAACCATGCATCTATTCTGTATGGGTAACAAAGGTTTATATAAATCAAAGGATCCTGCATGGAATAATCTGAATGAAACTCTGTTTTAAATAAATCAGTAAACCTTTTTTTATCTTCAAAATTATCCAAATCTTTTTGTGGAGGAGTGAGAGCCAAAGGATCAGATATCTTCTCATCGTTAAAGAAGATAGGACAATGATAGTAACGAAAATATTTTATCAAGTTTCTTCTGATAAGTTCAGGATCTTCATAGTTATCGGAATCTAAGTGAATAGTATCTTGCCAATATGAAATTTCAAGATGTGACTTAAATTTAGAAGGCTCAAGTTTTATAGTAATGGTTGTATCTATTTTGGATAGGTATGGATCTTGTTTCGAAGCTTTTTGCCTAAAATGATAGGACTCATTAATAAGAATCAAAGAATTTAATAATCTATCGAACATTAGACCTTCCAGTTTCTATATTAATCAACACAACCCGGTAAGGATACTTCATTATCATCTGAAAATGAATTTAAATCTATAATTTTTGTCTGATAGTAAATTTTTTTTGACTAAAAAGCAGTTGATGTATTTTTAAAAATAGTGTTTTATACTACTTACTATGCCACTCTGGCGGAATTGGCAGACGCAGTGGATTCAAAATCCACCGAGGGCGACCTTGTCCCGGTTCAAGTCCGGGGAGTGGTATTTTTGGGGAATTTCTGTTTTGGTTTCTACCTTTTATCTGATATCTGATCTTATTATATTAAATCCTATCATCTGAGATTATTTTTCAAAAGATTTACAGGTTATAGTGGTATTAGTAGACATGTCTGGAGAGTAATAATACATAGTTATAGGAGGAGCTATCTGATCGTTAGGAGATTGGCAGTCTTTAAAAAGGTAGTTTCCCTTACCAGCTACTATGGAAGCATAAACATCTGCCTCACCATTTTGAGATATATTACATTCTGTAAGATGTTTTATTCCATTCTTGTTAGAACAATCGTAGATATAAAAATGTTTTCCTAGTGAGAAGATAGTTCCTGCCGGATGACAAATACTTGAATCTATTATATCTGAGAGTACCTGAGGTTCTTTTGGGTTAGAAGAAGCATCTGTATTTAAAGCCATCCCTGTGGTGGTGTCAGAGGAGGTATCAGAATCTTGTTGTTTTAAACAGGACAGAGCACAAAGTACAGCTAACATACAAACAAAAGATAATAAAAAAATATAATTTTTTTTCATCAGTTTCTCCAAGAATATACCATGTTTGTGATTGTAAATATATTTTAACACAAAACTTTGGGCTTAACTTCAAAATCCCCTCAATTAAATTCAGAGAATTAAATTGGTAAAAAAGTATTAATCGACTGCTATTTCAGTAAATCCTTATAGATGATCCAAGTTATAACTACATATAAATAATTTAGAAAGTTAATACCGATACTAACTTTTTTACAGAAATCTTTGCTAGTATGGTAGTATTACCGTACAAGATATAGGTTTTTATATATTTATTTAAGGAAAGAAGAAGACTATGGGATATTGTGTTTGTAAGAATATATCATTCTTTTTGATGGTATCATTTTCTTTGATTTGTATATCCTCGTGTAAATAATCAGATTCAAATACCTCTGTAATAGGAGGAGAGTTAACTGATTTATATCCTGCAGTAGTTGAAATAAAACTAACTCCCCAAGGAAGTACAGGAAGTAATACTTGTACAGCATCTTATAGTATCAGCTATTAGAAACAACAGTGAACACCTCTGATGCTGATATTAATGGGGGGTAATAGCATCTGGACATATAGTATCTCCTGGAGATTCAGGAGGACCTCTTCTTATAAAATCATCCCCTCAAATATTTATAGGAGTCGCCTCCTGTACTATGAGGTCAGGTAATAATTCTAGAAAAATGACTTCTTGTTATGCCCCCATTTTCTAAGGATAATCTGAAATTTTTAAAAGAAGCTGAAATTAAATTGGGTGCAAATATTCCTGAAATTTAGTGTAGTTTGCTTGTTTTTAGTTTGATAGATTATTAGCTTTAATTAGTCTAATACCAAGATATACGTTCTTAAAGTTGTACTTTAAAAACTGGTATGCCGGTGTACTGTTCTACTTAATAACAGCTGATCATGAGTTTAGTATCTTTGCTGTTGTATAATTCCCCACACGAATATAATATACAATAATGATTAGAAATCGAGGTTAATGACGTAGATTTAGTATGGTTCCTTTCACCACCTTAAAGGTAGTTGATTTCCGCCTGTATAGGCCAAAGGATCGTATTTATGAAAACACAAGAAAATGATCAGGTCTTTTTGGTTCCTGAAGGAGAGATAAAAAAAGATAGAGACTATAATCTTATAAGTCTGTGTGGTATTGTAACAGTACTTGTGGTAATAGGATTTATCAATCTATATAGTGCTGATGTTGATAAAACTTATTTTTATAATCAACTTCTCAGAAGTTTTATGGGAATAGTAGTTTTTGTAGTAGTTGGATGGTGGATTCCTGTTAGAAACTTTAATTCATATACCTATTGGATATATGGTTTTGTATGTGTTCTTCTCCTTTGTACCTTGTTTTTGGGTCATTCTGCAGGAGGAGCTCAACGATGGTTAAATTTAGGTTTTTTTAAATTACAACCTTCTGAATTTGCTAAAATAATTTCTGCTATCATAACTGCCCATTTTTTCTATTCATATCCTCTGAAGGAAGGATATAAACTGTCTGATATGAAAATACTTATAGGAATGTTAGCACTATTATTTATCATTATTTTTCGTCAACCTGATTTAGGTACTGCTGGGGTGTGTATGCTCATAGTAGGAATTCAGTTATTTTTTATTAACATCAATAAGATCAGTCTTATTAGAGTAGGACTTGGGGCTTTATTGGTACTGGTTATAGCTTGGAATTTTTTATTACATAATTATCAAAAGTTAAGAATATTGAATCTACTAAACCCCAATCTAGATCCTTTTGGATCTGGATATAATTCAATTCAATCAATTGTAGCTGCAGGAAGTGGAGGGTTCTGGGGGAAGGGACATATGTCAGGAACTCAAACTCAGCTTGCTTTTCTTCCTGCAAAGCATACGGATTTTATCTTTTCTGTATTTACAGAAGAACATGGGTTTTTAGGATCTATGGTTGTTATTCTTCTTTTTATGTGGATGTTAAAAATTTGTATAAATATAAGTAAAAAGGGTATTGATACTTTTTCCTCTCTTTTGGTAATAGGACTAGCTGCTAATATTTTTATAAGTGTCATCATAAACATTGCTATGGTATTAGGGCTTTTTCCTGTTGTAGGAATTCCTCTTCCTTTTTTCTCTTATGGAGGATCTTCAACACTAGCGAGTTTTTTAACCCTAGGGCTTATAGTAGCTGTACATAGACAATCTCAAGGTGCCGAATTTAAAAAGCTTGGAAGAAAGATATCGGTTATACCAGTTAAGAATTAGTGAAGGTGAAGTTTTGAAAAGAATATTTAAGCATGAAACAGTACTGGTGGAATCAAGGTTCGTATGGGCTAGTGTACTTATGGTACTTGCTTTCTGTGTGATAATACTAAGACTTTGGTATCTTCAGATATACAAGGGTAGTTTTTATAAACAGATGTCTGAAAATAATAGAATTCGTCGTATAGAAATACCAGCTCCTCGTGGTAATATATATGATAGAAACGGTAAGGTTTTGTTAACTAATAGGGTGTTCTACGATCTTGTATATATTCCTCAATACGTAACAAACAGAGAAGCTACTTTTAATATTCTATCAAGACTACTTCATATTCCTGTTTCTCAGCTAGAAAAAAGAATAAGAATTCATAGGAAAAGACCTGAGTATATGCCTATTACTTTAAAAAGGAACCTCTCTTTACACGAGGTTTCTATTATAGAATCAAACAAGGTTATTCTTCCTGGAATTGCTGTAAATCTTGCTCCAAGAAGAGAGTATTATGCTGATATTCCTTCTCATCTAATAGGGTACCTAGGAGAAATAGATGATTCTACTCTTAAGACTATAAATGAGGTATCCTCTCATAAGTATTATTCAGGAGATCTTATAGGAAAACAGGGGATTGAGGCCAAATGGGAAGAATATCTTAAAGGACATGATGGATATAAGTTAATTCAGGTAGATGCACATGGTAGGAGGGTTCAAAGTGGAGAAAAATACCTTCAACTTCCTCAGGTGTATGCTCAGGTGGGAGCAAGCCTAGAACTTACTATAGATATGGATCTTCAACTTGAAGCACAACGGGCTTTTAAAAATAAGTATGGAGCTATCATTGCTATGAATCCTCAAAACGGTCAGGTACTTGCTATGGTTAGTTCTCCAAATTATGATCCTAGTATCTATCAACAATCTATATCAAGGGAGGATTGGCAAGCTCTTGTGAACGATCCTCATAAACCCCTGTTTGATAAAACAACCGGGGGAGAATATATTCCCGGGAGTATATATAAGACGGTAGTAGCAATTGCAGCTTTAGAAGAAGGAATTATTACACCTGCTACAACACATAGATGTAGTGGATCTTTTACATTGGGAAATAACATGTTTTACTGTCATAAAAGAACAGGTCATGGCTTAATAAATTTAAGAGAAGCTCTGATGTATTCGTGTGATGTTTTTTTCTATATGGTAGGAATAGATCTTGGAGTTAATAAGATAGCAGAATATGCTAAAAAATTAGGATTAGGATCTCAGTTAGGACTTAATGTCAATCTCGAAAAATCTGGGAATATTCCAACCAGTGAGTGGAAGAAACAAAAATTTAACCAACCTTGGCATCCAGGGGATACTCCAAACGTTGCTATAGGGCAGGGGTATAATCTTATGACTCCACTTCAGATGGTAAGTTTATATTCTGTGGTAGCTAACGGGGGAACTATCTGGAAACCTTATGTGGTTCAAAAAGTAGTTAATCAGTTTGGAGATGTTATAAAATCAGTAGAACCTGAGGTACTGTCCACATCTGATATTAAACCAGAGACTTTTAAATTGGTTAGAGAATATCTTAAAGATGTGGTAATGAGCCCTTTAGGTACTGGAGCTAAAGCTAGGATTCCAGGAGTAACTGTAGCTGGAAAAACAGGATCTGCTCAGGTGGTTAGTCTAAAAAAAGCAGATAAATTCGTCTACGATGATATTAATGATAAGTGGAAAGAACATGCTATTTTTGCTGCTTTTTCTCCTAGTGAACAAGCTGAAATAGCAGTTGTGGTAGTAAGTGAAAACGATGAAGTAGGAGGAGGAGGATCTCAAGCTGCTCCTATAGCTAAAAGGATTATAGAAAAATATTGGTCACTAAAGAAAAATAAAAGTGTAGATGAGATGA
>CACXFL010000144.1 GCA_902766925.1 uncultured bacterium
CCCCATCGTCTAGCCCGGTTTAGGACACCGCCCTTTCACGGCGGCGACACGAGTTCAAATCTCGTTGGGGACGTTTTTTTATGGGCCTATAGCTTAGATGGTAGAGCAGCACACTCTTAATGTGCGGGTCGCCGGTTCGAGTCCAGCTAGGCTCATTTTTATTATCTAGTGTTAAAATTTTGTAGATATACATATGCAAAGATCCCAGAAAGATTAAAACTTTCTGGGATCTTTGCATATGTACTAAGTAGGGTGATGTAACTATTAATATTTGGGGTCTATTTTGAAGGATAAGGGTATATAAAGGTTAAAACTTGTCCTACAGATAATCTGTTTGGATTAGGGATAAGTCTCTTGTTGAAAGACCAGATGTATCTCCAAGAATCTTGAGAGTGAAGAAGTTTTTGAGAGATTTTTGCAAGAGTATCACCTTTTTCAACAGTATAGGATTGTTTTTGACTTGCGTGATAATTAGTAAGTAGATCTTTGCAAGATGGAGTCTTTTTAATTTTTAACACATCCCCTGGATAAACTTTATTTGGATCTTGGATGTTGTTATAATCAGCTATGGTCTTCCAAGATTTTTTAGATCCATACATTAGGGTAGCAATACTTCCTAAAGTATCGTTTGGTTGAACAACATAAGTTACATAAGCTGATTGTTCATTATAATCTTCAAGATCAATTGAAGAATTGTTTGGAGAATAAGAAGAAGCTACTTTTTTAGAAGTTTTTGATTTGGTTGCTACTTTCTTAGATTTTTTAGAAGCTTTAGCTTTAGATTTTGATCCCTTAGCAGGTTTAGAAACTGAACTAGGAGTGTCTGTTAAAACTTCTCCAGCACTTTCAGCTTCCAAAGTTTCTTTACTGTATTCTTTTTCAAGTTCAGAAGCTTCGGATTCAGGATCTGTAGCTAGTTCTTGTTCTGCTTCTTCTTGAGCTAGCTCAATTTCTTTAGCTTCACCTTCATCTATAAAAGGTTTCGGTTCATTTGAATTATTAAATTCACTAGTAGAATCAGATAGTTTATATGATTCTGTATCAGTTGCATCTACAGCACTATCATTACTTTCTTCTGCTACCAGAGGAGAATCTCCATCGGTTAGAGGTTCAGAAGTAGTAGCATCCTCTTCTTCCATTACGGAAGATTCAAGTTGGGTATCTACATTTTCAGAAAGTACACTAGGATCAACTTCTTCAACTTCGTTCAATACATCCGCCACGTTATCACTAACGTCTTGAGATTCGGTATCTACATTTGTTCCTAGATCTTCTTCAGAAACTATATTTTCATCATTTGAAACACAACTAAAACATAAAGATAATGACATACAGATAATAAGTTTTTTCATATAAACCCACCCTCTTTTAATAGTTGAAGTAAAAAAACACGCATTTATCTTTCGGCTAATTTATAAAAATCTTTAGATATTTAAAAAAAATAGTGTTTTTAAATACTAAGGTCATAGAAGGTGATTATTTTTAATAAAAATTAGGTTTTTTGTTTTTTTTTAAACAAAATTATGATAGAGAGTGGCAAAAGATAGCACATTTTTTGATGAAAAGTTATACAATAGAACTTTAGAGTAACTATTGTCCTACTTTTTTGTACAAGAATGTAGATAGGGTATATGATGGTTAGGGAACAAAGAACTCATCTTATAAAAATAATTATGGAGCTTGTGATCATGCTTGCTACCAGTTTAGTTATTAGTTCCCGGGTTTATTCGCAAGAAGTAAAATTTAGTCTTTTTGAAACATCTGATGGAATTTTTTACGATGATAAGAAGTTAACCCAGTTTTCTATTCATGAAAGAGGGGAAAATTTATACGTTTTAGTTCAATATGAAGCAGATGGTAAAAATGATATATTTAGAGTTTTAAAAGAAGATTTAAAATATTTAAATCTGGCTTTAGAAGGTAAACATTTTATATTCAAAAGAGATGGACGTTTCTATAGAGGAAAATATACCCTAGGATATGATTCAGGAATTTTCATAGATGGAAAAGTATATGTAAGACCGATACTTGTATTAGATAGACCTCGTATTCAAATTGTAGACGCAGCGGATAATGATGATATGCAAAATTACCATCATATGATGTTTAATACAGAATCTGAAGTAGAGGTAGATTATGAATTTATAGAAGGGTATGATACTGTAGTGACGGTTGATGAACTTGATTTATATACTCCTGTAACAAAAGAAGATATTTCGTCTTTACTTTCTAAGGTTGTAACACTGGATTTAGGATATAGTAAAACTCAAGCTTTGATAGTTGATATTGGAAAGAGCCGTAATATTGATAAGGACGTAGGTTTGATTGAAAGAATTGATGAAGAAACTGAAATACTCTTTGTTCCAATTCCAACAGATAGCGATAAGATCATATCAACTTGGTATGCTAACGGGGATTTATCAATGCCTGTATACTTTGCTTCTATTTTTGCTTTAAATGAAAATTATGAGATAACTTCGTCTAATCAAGATATATTAACTAAATTTAATCCTAGAGGAGCTTTTTGTTTTGCTCCTTATAAATACGGTAGTAGTGAGTTTGTAAAGTTTAGATATAATTTCTTAAATTCATTCAAATTATCTGGAAGTTTTTCTGCTCCAGCAAGAGAAAAACTCGGAACAAAAACATCTATTGATATTTCAGACCGTGATGCTCTTTCTCAATATGCTTCGGATATTAGAGAATTACTTAAAAAAAGTTCTGTAAAAACTGTGTATCTCGGATCAGAGGTTCGTGCTACAGCCTTTGTAGATATCGATAAACATTATAGGAGTTGGATGAGTATATATCAGTCTGATCCAGTTTCAAATCTAACGAAGAACTGCTATAATATGTTTGGAAAATAAAAGTCAACTATCCTTATAATATAATTGGTGTTAATCTAATCATTAAATACCTATCTTGATAGGTGTAGATAAGTAGTTTTCCTTTTACAAAACTGTTTTGATGTATACAATAATAGTTGTTTGGAAACTTGAACTATTAGAGGGTAGGAATGTTTAAAAACCCTTTGATACGTCTTAGTGTTTTTTCTTTTTTTGTAGTTAAATAAAATAACCCGAGACAGTGGAGGGGTTGTTGTGAGTATATCATTTTTAGAAGAAACTTTAACTCTAGCATCTCAAGAACTCTTAAATAGATTTAACCACAGTTTGAGTATAGATGTTAAATCTGATTTTAGTATTGTTACAGATGCAGACCTTGCTAGTGAAAAAATTATTTTAGAAAGAATTCATAAATATTTCCCAAAGGATAAAATATTTTCAGAAGAGTCGGGGATGTCTGCAAAAAGACAAGAGGGTGATTACTACTGGATTGTAGATCCTTTGGATGGAACTACTAATTACAGTAGATCCTATCCTTTCTTTTGTGTAAGTATCGCAAGAGCTAAGGTAGTTTCTGGAATTTTTGAACCTATACTGGGTGGAGTTATTAATCCTATTGGCTCAAAGATGTATATCGCTGAAAAAGGTGGAGGAGCATTCTGTAATGGAAAAAAGATGGATATATCAGGACCTGCTCCTGAGTTTAATAAGTCATATCTATGTACTGGATTTTATTATAATAGAGGTAAAGAGTTAGAGGAAGATATTATTAGATTTTCAAAGGTAGCAGCTTGTTGCCAACCTATAAGAAGGGATGGGGCTGCAGCACTAGATCTAGCTTTAACAGCAGAAGGTATCTTTGATGGATTCTGGGAAAAGGGACTTAAACCATGGGATATAGCAGCGGGATGTCTACTTGTCACAGAAAGTGGAGGAGTTGTTAGGTCCTACGAGTCTGGGGATTATCATGTAGAACAACAAGGTATTATATCAGGAAGAGAGTCTACTGTAAGAAGAATAGCTGAACTTATTTTATGATTAAGGATTAATCTGATAGAGGTTTTTATGAAATTAAAAAAGATAGTCGTTTTAAGTCTAAAAGTAGTGAGTTTTGGAATATTTTTCCTGGTAGCGGATACCCTTTTAGCTGCATCATTTACTCAAGATGTGGGGGCTATTCAAATTAATTGGAGTTCCGAGAGGTTTAGATCTTTTGGGGTAGCTACTATTCAAGAAAAAAGTAGTGAAGCTATAGCAAAGGCTGAAAAAGAAGCTATGGACAAAGCTTATTCAAATGTTAAGGATAATCTTGATGCTCTTTCTGATGCCTTAGGAATAGTAAGCTCAAAGGTTGATTTTTCTAGTTTTAAACCTAGTATTTATTTAGCAAAAACAGAGTATTATGATTTTGATAGTGTAAAGGTTATTGTAGAAGCTAGGATGTCTAGACTGTTTAAGGGAGTAGTTTTTTTAGATCCGTCTAAAAGATTTTCTGAGAGTAAAAATAGTGGGGTTATATTCAGTGTAGATTCCGGGGTAAAACCAGCATCACTTTATACTATTTATAATGAGGAAGGTCAGCCTGTTTTTAGTTCAGTTAATGTATACGCTCAGGCTTTTGATACTTCAGCTATGGGTAAGTGGTTTAAGGGGAGAGCTGGAAATTTTGGAGAAATTGAAAAAATAGTAGGAAAAACCCCAGTAACTATAAAGGTTAAATCTCAAGGTGGAAGAATGGTGGTTACAAGTTCTGAATGGCAAGCGGCTATAAGTGGAAATGAGGGATTAGTAGCAGATTGTAAAGTAGCCTTGATAGTGGAATAAAGTTGACCAATAGCTAAGAAGAGCTATTCTTATACTTGATAAAAGTTTTTATATGTAGTTATATAAGGGTCTTAAAGTATTTTATTTTAAGTATGTTTAAATTTATATATTTTTGATTATTTTGAGTTAATAGGATTTATTATGCCAAAAATAAAAACTAAAAGTGCAGCAAAAAAAAGGTTTAAAGTACTTCCATCCGGAAAAATCCGTCGTAACAAAGCAAACCGTCGTCACATTCTTACAAAAAGAAAAAGAGATCGTTTGAATAAGTTAAAAAAACCTGGATTTATCCAAGCTAGTGATAGGAAGTTAGTAATGAGGTGTTTACCTAACGGTTAGAAGGCTTGTTAGGTTCATTAGAAATGAGGTAGTAAATGACACGTGCAAAAAAAGGGTTTAAGGCTCGTAGAAGAAGAAATAAAATTCTAGAACTTGCCTCCGGTTACAGAGGGTCAAGGAGTACTAGGTATTCTACAGCTTTGCAAGTCGTAAGAAGAGGGCTTGTATACGCATATAGAGATAGAAAAGTTAAAAAACGTGATTTTAGATCTTTATGGATTGTTAGAATCAACGCAGCCTGTAGAGAACAAGGAATTAAATATTCCGAGTTTGTAAACGGACTTAAAAAACAAAACATAGCTATAGATCGTAGTGTGTTAGCTAATTTAGCAGCAACTGATACTGAAGCTTTTTCTGCTTTGGTTCAACAAGCTAAATCTGCTCTAGCTACTACAACAAAATAGTTAAGTCTTTAAATTTAAACATAACTTAAAATAATGGGAAAACCTTTCGGGGTTTTCCCATTTTGTTTATGTCTTAGAAGTTAATTAGAAATTCTATTCACGTATATAGATTATTTCTCCTGTAAAAATTCCATTAGGCTTGTCGTATCTATATACCCCCAACTGATTACCTTCTTGGAGGAATCTTACTGTATTTGTAAATATCGTTTGGGTATCTTCTTCACTGGTTACATTTTGAGTTTCACCTGACACCCAATTTGATCGATTAGATCGTTGTATTTGTGGATCGTTCCAGTGGTCTGCAGTACTGGTAGTCAGTGGGGTTGCTTGGGAAAAAACTTTTCTAAATTCTACGACACCACTATATGCTGTCTGAGCATATAAGAATACATCTTCTACTGTATATTCTTCATTACCAGGAGTACAACTATCATGGTATCCTGTTTCCGTAGCGTGAATTTGCTGATCTACTATATTAAGTCTTCGTTTGAAATAATAATCCCTTTCTCCACTGGTAACCTTAGTACAATCTTGACTTATATAATTTCCTGTTAAATCAAGAAAGGGTCCTTTTATACGGATGAATAGGTCATCAATCAGAATCGTTGAATTAACATCCGTATTAAATAACTCTTGAAGGGAAGAGACTTTAAGAACCTTATTATCAACATATATTTCTGCAGGTTCATTGTTATAGTGTTGATTTTCTAGGATACCTTCTACCGGAGTTGTAATACAATCCTCAGCTTTAGGATTAAATTTTACAGCACTAGCTCTTCCGTAGTTTGAAAAACTCATAGAAGATTTACATTCTTCTTTTATAAATTCACCAAGTTTAAAGGTCGTATGATTTGAAGCTAGTGTACTATAGTCTGACTGATAACCAAACCCGCCACCAGATGGAGTTGGAAGTTCTCGGTATTCTTCAACTGCAGAATAGGTATATTCATACTTTGTACAACTAACAACATCTATAATACAACCATCACCTTCATCCTTAAACTTTAATCCTATAACTTCATTAACTAAGCCATTTGACGTCGCATAATCTTTACATTTTGTTTTGAGCTCATCAATGTATTTTTCATCGTATTGGGTGGTGTAGTATGGGTATAGCTTAGATTCCTCTTTTAACTTGTCTATACTTTTTTTGGGCATATAAAAATTAAAAGTCTGCCAGCTTCCTAGATACTTCAAAGTGAGTTGTTTTCCGTAACTATTACAACTTTTATCATTGTTATCATCATCATCATCGCTACAGGATAACATACAAAAACATGCTAACAGCACAAGTAAACCAAATAGAAATTTTTTCATTTTACCTCCGTGTATGGTGGAAAATCTCTCCTTATATTATTAAAATACTACCTGTATTATAAAAAAAATAAAGATCCTTGACCAATAATTTTGGGGAAGGCCAGTGGGAGGTTATGATTTAAAATTTTTACAATCTGGATAGAAATAAGCATAAAGACCTAACAGTAAAATCTTAGATACCTGATGTAAGAGGCTAGAATCTCACATATTTTTAATTTTTTAAAAAAAGAACAAAAATTGCATGTATATTCTATCAAGAAAGAAAATTATAGAAGTTTTATGTTAGAATATATTTAGATTAAAAAGTGTGGAGGATTTTTTTATGTATAAAAAGATCATTATAACTTGCTTGGTAGTAGCAGGATTAGTTTTGGCCTGTAAAGATCAAACTTCTTTTAGAGGTACCAAAATAGCTGATAGAACAGAAAATTTTACTGATGATCAAACACCTGCAAAGGACTTTACTGAAGATAAAGTTCCAGATTCTGCTATCACTAAAGGTAGTTTTACAGTTTGGACAGAACCAGAAGATCCAGCTCCATATGAAAAGTATAATGTAATTGTTCAAGTTAAACTTAATAAAAATATCTCTTCTTATAAAAAATCAGATCTTGCTGGACATCTTGTTGGAACAGATGGATATCAACAACCTCTTGGCCGATATGGAATATTTGACAGTTTAAAACATTATCCGGATAAAGGATATGCCAGACTTACCTCCAGATTTGTTCCTGGAACATATGCAGGTGTTAAAGATACTATAACTATTAAATCAGATATACTGAATGAAACTCAAACTATTACTATTGAGTTTTAAAAAACTAAGGTTAGTTAGATTAAAAAAATAAAGCAGGAAGAAAAACAACCTGCTTTATTTTTTTAGGTAAAAACTAAAAGGAGGAATCAAATTACATCATTCCACCCATTCCGCCCATACCTCCCATTCCGCCCATACCAGCAGGAGCTGCTGGGGAAGCGTTATTTTCTTGAGGTTTTTCTGCAATCATTGCTTCTGTTGTAATAAGAAGAGAAGCAACTGAAGCTGCGTTTGTTAAAGCAGTTTTAGTAACTTTAGTAGGATCTATGATCCCTGCAGCATAAAGATCTTCAAAAGTTTCTTTTAGAGCGTTGAAACCAAATCCATCTTTACCAGTTTTTACTTTTTCAACTACTACAGCTGGTTCTACACCTGCGTTAAGGGAGATTTGACGCAAAGGTTCTTCAAGAGCTCGTTTAATAATTTGAACACCAAAAGCTTGTTCCCCTTGAGCTTTCAAATTAGCTAAAGCAGCTTGAGCTCTAACTAAGGCTACTCCACCTCCAGGAACTATACCACCTTCAACAGCAGCTCTTGTAGAATTTAGAGCATCTTCAACTCTATCTTTCTTTTCTTTCATTTCTGTTTCTGTAGCAGCACC
>CACXFL010000145.1 GCA_902766925.1 uncultured bacterium
AAAGCAGATAGAGCTAGTGAGATTCTTCCTGTAACAAGAGCTGGAATTATCTCGTATCTATCTTCAGGAATGATTAGAGGTCTTGGGGAAAAAACTGCTAAAAAGATCGTAGATTATTTTGGAGCGGATACTATATCTGTACTTGATACTGATCCTCAAAGACTTACGGAAGTTCCTGGAATTCAAAAAAAGAAATTAAAAACTATAATGGAAGATTGGTCTGAAGCCTCTTTTCAAAGAAATACTATGATGTTTCTGTCTTCCCTTGGAATATCTCCAGCATATGCCGCAAGAATTATGCAAAAATATATGTTTGAAACATCAACAGTGGTAAGACAAACCCCGTATAGGTTGGCATATGATATCCATGGTATAGGATTTAAAATAGCAGATTCTATTGCTAGGAAAGTAGGAATAAAAGAAGACTCTATAGATAGAGTTCAAGCTGCAATCAGATATTATATCACCACTATGGAAGAAGATGGACACTGCTATGTCTATGATGAACAGATTAGAGAAAATCTTATTTTGATTTTAGAACTCGATGAAGAAAAGGTTATAGAGGTTTATGAACAAGCTCTAAGAATGCTTTTAGGGGATAGGGTACTTGTTGAAGATAAAATAGATGGAAAGGTTATATACTATAGAGCTAGTGTTTATTATAAGGAATTAGCAGTAACTCAAAAAATAAAAGATCTACTACACTCGGAATTTAGTGTAGATTTTGCAAGTGTTGATATGTATATAGAAGAGTTTTGTAGAAACTCAAACCTAGTACTGAGTCAGGAACAAGAACAAGCTGTAAGAGAAGCTGTAACTAGTAAGGTATTTATACTCACTGGAGGTCCTGGGGTTGGTAAAACTACCACAGCAAATGCTATTATAAGCGTTTTTAAAATGATGGGTAAATCTATCACCCTGGCTGCTCCAACAGGAAGAGCTGCAAAAAGATTGTCGGAAGTCTCTGGAGAACAAGCTCGTACTATCCATAGATTACTAGAGTGGAATCCTTCTACGATGTCTTTTAATTATAATAAGGATAATAAACTTGCATGTAAGGTAGTAATCCTTGATGAATCATCAATGATAGATCTTGCTCTGGCGTATTCTTTGCTTATGGCTCTTTCAGATGATGCTCAAATTATTTTTATAGGAGATAAAGATCAACTTCCTTCTGTAGGTGCAGGAAACTTCTTCAAAGATATTATAGAATCAGGAGCTATTCCATGTATAGCTTTGAAAAAAATATTTAGACAGGCGAGTTACTCCGATATTATTAAAACAGCACATAAGATTAATAACGGCGAGAGGGTAGAGTTTGTAGATAACCCTCAAAGTGATTGTAGATTTGTGAGTGTTGAAGAACCATGGAAGATCAAAGAAGCTATTAGGATCTTGGTAGCTAAAAAACTTCCAGAACAATATGAGATTAATCCTATGGAAGATATTGAGATCCTCTCTCCAATGAAAAAAGGTCAAATAGGAGTTGAAAATCTAAACCAGGTACTAAGAGAAGTACTTAATCCTAAAGAGCAAGCTGGTATAGAACATAAAGGTTATAGATTACATGATAAAGTGATTCAATGCTCCAATAACTATATTCTCGGAGTATTTAATGGGGATATCGGATATGTTAATTATATAAACTCAGGGGTTAGTGAATTTGATTCAAATTATTTACAGGATATGGAATTAATAGGAACTGGAATAGGAACAGATACAAGAAAAGAAAGAAGACCTGTTGGGATTAAATATCAGGATAGATCAGTTATGTATACTCAGACTGATCTAGATGATATAAAGCTTGCTTATGCTATAACTATTCATAAATCTCAAGGATCTGAATTTCCTATAGTAATTATACCGGTATCTCATCAACACCATGTAATGCTGGAGAGAAATCTAATCTATACTGCTATCACAAGAGCTAAAAAACTAGTGGTTTTTGTAGGAACATCTTCTGCTTTAAATTATGCGATATCAAATATCTCTTCAAAACTTCGTCAAACTAAACTTAAACAAAGATTAGTAGATAGATATTATGAGAAAATCGATTAGATTAAAGTAGAAAAAAACTTTAAAACTTATCCTCCAAAAATAAATAAAGTCTGGCATCCATAATCATCAGATCCAGAGTCTAAAACCTTTTGTTTATAACGCTCAAGTTTCGAAATAAGTTTTTTCAAAGCATGAGGAACAGTGTTAGGATTAGGGTATTTTATAGTTAGATTTCTAATTATCATATTTATACTTTCAACCATATTTACAGCTTGAATATTAGAAAAAGGGGTAAGATCAGTTTTTTCAAGTAAGGACATAACGGTTACTATGTTATAGATATCCATAGGATTAAAATGAGATACCCTTGCTATAGATTCAAAAGTTGAAGTAATCCAAATCATAGATAGTGGATCTGGTTTATGGAGAATAATGTTTAAAGTACGATGTCTAGGATTAAAAAAAGTTTTAAGTTTTGAAGCTGTAAAAAAATCTGTAGCTTCAACAAAAAACTCATAAATAGATTCTTGATTTAAAGAATCGGTATATTCGTAGAGATTTTCGGTAGTAAATTTTTTAAAAGATATTGAGGTTTGAAGATAAATAGGAATAGTATCTAAAGTAATAATAGATAAGGAAGGACCATTAAGAAGAATAAAAGCATCTTTAAACTCTTCAGCTTTTTTGCTGGAAAGTCCAAAGAAAACCTCATTTAAAACATCAAGTCCTAACTCATGTTTTGTATTAAATGAGATAGAAGGAGGTTCTGCAAAAAAACGATTAAACAGCATTGAATAAACGTCATAAGGAGATACTAACTCATTTTCAATTAGATCAATATAGAATGAACTAATAGGATATAAGTCTGAATTTGTACGATTACTTGTATAAGGAAAAATTAAATCTTCTAGATAATCTTCAATAAGATAAGTAGAAGCTTCAAGATAATCAAATAATGAGACATCTTCAAACTGTAGCTCACTGGCTCCAAACAAAGAAGATCTTTTATCTATAAATGTTAGGTAATATCTATCGTAATCAATTCTAAGATCTTTCAGTGCTTTTAATTTTAAAGGTAGGGAACGTTCAGCATCTGTGATGATTGATTCAAGAAGTCTTAATTTTACATAAGTATCTGACTCATCGTTTATATTTTTTATCGTATATAATGATAGATCACAAGGTCTACTGTTTACTAATACCCAATCATCTGAAGGAGAAGAAATAACATCAATATATCCGTTTGCGTAAAAACTAAAAGCTTTACTCTTAAATAAATTAAAAGGAATCAAAAACTCTCTAATTCCAGTATATTCAGATATTAAATTAAATAAATCTACAGCCCACATAGGGTTAGAAGCCTCTAAAGAAGGAAGTATAGGAATAAAAACATAATCTTTTTTTGAAAGTTTTAGTACAGTGACCCCTCCCAGGAAACGATTCATGGAAGTTATAGTATAAGTTGTTATAGAATCAGATTCATCGTTTTGAAAAGAAGACATTAAAAATTCAAAAATATTTTCTTTTAAAAAAGCGCAAGCTTCAGATACTTTGAGAGTATAGTTATGATCGTCTGAAAATGGATTCTGGGTTGGAGTAATCGCTTGCAATGATCCGAAGATAAAACAAGACATAAATAAAGCTAGTAAGTTTCTTTTTAACATTTAGGCCATCCACACTACAAACAAGTAGAGCTAGTACTAATACATAGGTAATTCAATTTATAATTTAATAGTCTAAAAATAATTATAAACAAATAACCGCCTAATTTTCTATGATCATTTAAGAATCTTCAAATAAAAATTATAAATACTAATATGTAAGAAGTGAAAAAATACTGTCTAAAGGAGTAAGGGAGGTCTTTTACAGGGTATAATTTCAAAATCAAATAGAAATAACTGAATAAATAAAAGAAAAAATAAAGTTAAATTCTTAAGATAAGTTTTGAATATTATTATATTTTTATAATCCAACATGTATTGGTAGGCAAATACTACCCACTGGCATTGAATCTTTTTTATACAAATACGTGATAACATTTTAGTAGATGATAAGTTTATTTTTTAGACGTGGAGAAAACGATGTTTTCAAAGTACGATGTTACAAAAATACTGTTTACAGTTTTGACCTTCCCTCTTTTGTTTCAGGGAGATCTTCTGTCGTGGTGTCTAGGATCCAGTGATGATACTTTTATCATGCTGTTTAAAAGAATCTTTCTACTTCTTCCTGCAGCAGCTGTAGTAGGTGTATGCTGGGTTACAATTGTGGCTCTTTTAACTCTAGTGTTTAGACAAAAACGTAGAGAGTTTGCAGCCCTTTTGTTTGTATCTTGGTGGGATCTAGGACGAGCAATAGCAAGCTTTTGGGGAGGGGTAGTAAAATTTGTATTTTTAGCTATAGGTTGGGTATTTACCCTACTCAGAATATGTTTACTTGGATTATGGTACGCTATTCAAGATATAGTACTTTCTCCTCTACGTACTGTTAAAGGAATGAGTCAAAATGCATTCCGTCCTGGAGTTCCTTGGATTGCAGTATGTCTTACGGTACTATGGTGTTTGATTGAAGGATTGATATTTACTTTTGTAATGACAGATCTAGTTGTAGATACCTTATCAGGATTTTCATCAGTAGAACTTAATAGATTTGTAGTTCAGATATTTTTGTACTGTGCAATGTTTGCTATAGCAATCGGAAGTTTTTCGATTCTTGCAAATCTAGAAGGTGCTGTTAAAACAAGAAATGTTAAACAACTTGCAGTTATACTCAGTGTAGAACTTTTCTCTGTATTCTTCGAAGTAGTATTCTTATACAGAGAATTTGTAGAAGCTCTCGTTCCTTGGTTTGCTCAATACTCCGGTGGACAACTAAATATAGGAGTAGCTGGAGTTATAGGAATTGCAGTAGCACTGTGGATTGGGGTTAGAGGTCTTACATGGTTCTTGTTTGCTGAACATGGTACCCCTACAATCCTTGCAATTATTCGTAGAACTGGACTTGATGGAACGAAAGCTACTGGAGCTGGCGGTAAGATGGAAGTTTTTCCTATGGTCAAAGCTGCTGTTGATAGAATTAAATCAGATATTAACTGGACTCATGAAAAAGGAGATGAACTTTTGAGTGCCTTTGTTCTTCCTCCTTTGCAAATTGTAGCAGCAGTTGTAAATTTCTTAAATGCTTTGATTAATTCTAGGTACTTATTTGAAATACCTTTTAAAAGTTACAAAGAAGTTCTTGCAACTAGGGATTTAATAAAAAAAGTAAGTGATAACTAGTATATTAAACTTAAAACTATAAGGTTAGGTTAGGTTGGATTATGTATTATAAATTATTATTAATTACACTTTCACTACTTCTTACAGGATGTCCTTTAAGTAAAGATAAAGATAGTCAAAAAGGATCTAGTAAAAAAGATTCAACTTCCTCATCTGAGGTTGGTGAAGGAAGAGATGTGTATTTTGTAGGAATTGATGTAAGTGGATCTTTTACAAGAAGAGCTTACTATGAAGATAGTATTAAGTTTTTATCCCATTATATCTACGGTCATGTAAACGGTATAGGGGGAATGGCTAAACTTCATTCTCTGTTTGTATCAGAAATTGGAGGACTTAAAGCTGATGAGAGAAAAACTTTCTTTCCTATAGAAACTTTTTCTCATATCTCTATTTCAGCTATTAATTCTAAACTTCATAACCTATTTCCTAAAAATAGAAACAATCCTTATACAGATTTTAATGCATTCTTCCGTCAGATAGTTTTAACGGTTCAGAATAAGAAGTTAAGTATGAGACCTATTACTGTTGTACTTATTACTGATGGAGTACCAGATTTTCCTAAAGTTAATGGTAAAAATGATTTTAGACGTATTGAATTTGGACCACTGGAAAATCTAGCAAGAGATGTAACAGTTAGGGTACTTTATACTACAGCTGATGTTGGGATAGATTGGCAAACATCAATTCCTAGAAAGAAAGTAAAAGTATGGACTCAAGATGCAAAAGTTATGAGAAATTGGAACGCTTCAAACGTATACTTTAAGAAAAAACCTTTTGAAAAACAAACCAGGTTTTTCGATTGGGTTAAAAATAATGTAGATTTTAAAGTAGCTAAGAAAAGAGTTAATTAAAACTATTTAAAATAGTTTAT
>CACXFL010000146.1 GCA_902766925.1 uncultured bacterium
AAAACCAAATCTATTTACGGATATGGATCTTTTGAACCTAAGGCATATCTTCCTTCAGGATCCTCTAAACTGGCTAGTATGTATGGGTATGGAGCATCTGAAGTTATTCCATCGAAATTTTCTACTAATATAAATTTCGGTCCAACCTGTGAATTTTTGAAAGGTAGCAGTAGAAAAGAGGTGGGATCTTTTATACCTATGAGAAAAGTAGAGAAAAACGATGATTCTCTATCTTTTAATTATGAAGATGAACAATATCAGGCTGTTAACGATTACTTGACTAAGGTTGCTGAGGAAAAACCTAAGGCATCTGTAAACTTAATATATCTACTGTCTAATTATTTAAAAGAAAATAAACTTATTGAAGAGCATGAAGTTATAGATTTGGATAAAAGCAATTTTAAATCTATGCCTACTACAGTTTGTATAGCTCGATCTCCTAGTGAACATACTTCAAGTAGTAGTGCATTATTTAAGTTTAAATTTAACAATGATGAATATGATGTAAATTTAAATAACTATATTAAAAGCCAAAGTCTTTGTCCTGAGTATGGTCCAAGTTATAATTTTGGAAATATTGTAAAAGATAGTTCAGGAAGTCCTGTAGGAGTAGCTCCAGGTAATACTGATGGCCCTTTTTATGTTTTAGGAGGTAAATTTTCTAAAAATATAAATATGGAAGAGGGTTTAAATTTAGGTATGAGTTGTAGTATTGATGAGTGTGTGGAGCCAGGACTTATGATGCCTGATGGAACTCGTAAACCAGATATAAGACACTCAGGTTGTGATGAACATGCAGAGTTTTATGAGTTTGGTAAAATTAATGTTATCTCTAAAGTAGAACTTAGTATTAAAAATGTTATAACTGGAAAGACGAGAATACAAAAACTGTGGGCTTATGGAACAGCTAATTTAAAGCTAGAACCAGGATCTATTTCCTCTTTCGTAGAACAAGCTTATACTCCTGAATATTTTGATACAAATGAGGTAAGGTTTGGTACAGGAAAACCTATCTGTAGTTTTGTGCATAGTGGTAAGAACGAATATAGTGTACCTGAGATATTAATTCACGATGAGAAAGAATGTGAATTGGAAATTGATGATATGAATAACCAGTTAGAAAATATGGGTTATTCAGGATCTGGGGAAGGATTCAAAGATCCTAGAGGATATGAGTTTTCAGCCAGTGGAGTTAAAATACCAGCTAGTGCAAGTAGTGGAGGATATCCTAGAATACAAAGTATAGATTTAGGAGGGGGAGAAACTGTTATTGTAGAAATAGATGCTAGTGGTAATGTTAGCTGTTCTAAGAAAAATGTAGATCCTTTTATATGTACAAGAACTAAAACAAGTTCAACCACTACTGGAGGAACAAAATGTCTGCAGATATGTAGTTTTGATCTAGCTGGTCAGTGTACTCCTGTAGATACCATATGTGCTGGATCTGGTAATGAGGTAAGTGTATGGCATAATCCTAAATTCCCTCCAAGGTTACCAAGACCTGATGTATTTCCTGTTGCTAAAGGAATATGTAAAGCACCTGCTAGTAAGGAGGATTCTAGAATTAAAGTTGAAATCAATACAGCATGTGCTTGTGGAGATACAAATTGTTGGAATGAAAAAATTGAAAAAAGTGTCGGGAATGCAGTGGGGTGTGCAGAAACTACCGGCAAACTAGCAGGAGGAGTATGGGGAGCAGCAGTAGGGGTATATAGCTTCATAAATGATTTATACGCTCTTAATGATGAAATAGTAAATGAAGATGTGTTTAAACTTATCAAAAGGGTAGTTGATCAAAAGAATAAACAAGATCATAATGGTTCAGATCAAGAATATACGTGTCTTTCAAACATGATGTCGCTAATTAAGACTATAGAAAAATTTGATCTGGGACCTCTTAAGAAACTGGGTAGTGTTGAAAAAGATTCTTGTTCTTTAGATCTTAGTAAGCAGATAGGAGCAGTGTTTAACTTGGTTACTTCTATAAGTAATATGATTAGTCAAGTTGCTGCTTGTGCAAATGACATTGCCGTAGGAATTGAGAAAATTGATAAAAAGATACCTGATTTTTTCAAAAAGGTTACAACTACACTTAATAAACTTATGGAAAAATTTAAAATTATCAAATGTGCATGGGATACAATAGATAATGCTAAACTTATGTGTGATCTTGTTAAGTGTAGTTATAACGATATTATAAACCTTCAAAAGAGTACTGAACGTCTTATCAGGCAACTTCAAACGATTGAAGAATCAGGAATAGATGATGATCCAACAGATGGAGAATGTTTAGGAGAAAATGTAGATAAGGTGAATAGTTCTGATCCACACTGTGCTCCTTTTGTGATGAACTATATCGGAAGAGTATATTCTATCCGAATCCATAAGGAGTT
>CACXFL010000147.1 GCA_902766925.1 uncultured bacterium
CCTTCATCTCCCCATTGAACTCCAACCAATATAGAAACGTTTCCCATTGAATCTCCTTTCTAAAGTGTCTATAACTCTATAGTGAGTGTTTTTTAGTTCTTACACAGATCCTAGTGTACTCTTTCAGCCATTTTATACAAGTAATAGCTGGGTTTTCTGTGTTTGGTAAAGGATAGATTTATGAATCAAGATAGTAATAAAAGTAGTGTTTTACCTATTATGGATGCTCTAAGCCCACTTGATGGAAGATATAGGCCAAAACTTGCAGAACTTAAGGATTTGGTATCAGATCAAGCGTTGACTAGATATAGATTTAGAGTAGAAATTCTATGGCTTGATACTCTTTTAGGCTTGTCTGAGGTTCAAAATAGAATAGGTATTAGTAAGACCGATACTGATAAATTTAAGAGTATAATATCTTCCCTGTACTTTGATCCTAACTATCCTGAATACGCTAAGGTAAAAGAAATCGAACAGGTTACTAACCATGATGTAAAAGCTGTTGAGATATATACTCAAAACCTTCTTAGATCCCGTGGGATTCCTACAAAGGTTTTAGCATATGTTCATTTTGGATGTACTTCAGAAGATATTAATAATATCAGCTACTCCATGATGGTAAAAGACAGTGTTAAAGTGCTAAAAGATAGTTTAGATAATATCATATCGACACTGGATATTTTAATTGAAGAAGGATCTTGTGTTCCTATGGTAGCAAGAACCCATGGTCAGATTGCTACCCCTACCACAGTAGGGAAAGAACTTTCAATATTTAGATATAGACTGGTATCTTCTATAGATTATCTTAGTTTTGATATAGATCATCTAAAAGCTAAACTTAATGGTGCCACCGGGGGATTTAATGCTCTTATGGTAGCTTATCCTGATATAGACTGGATGGAAGTTAGTAGATCGTTTTTGTTAGAACGTTTTGGTCTTAACCAATCTAAATTAACTACCCAGATTGAATCTAAAGATTCTTTATGTGCTGTACTTGATAGTTTAAAAAGAATTAACTCAATACTACTAGATCTTACTCGAGATATCTGGGGATATATTTCTTTAGGATATTTTGGATTAAAACTAAAAGAAGGAGAAGTAGGATCTTCTACAATGCCTCATAAAGTTAATCCTATAGATTTTGAAAATGCTGAAGGAAACCTAGGAATAGCTATTAGTTTAATTGAGTATTTTACCAGAAAACTTCCTATCTCAAGATTTCAACGTGATCTATCTGATTCTACAGTTCTTAGATCCTTAGCTACTCTTTTTTCATACACACTTTTATCATATAAATCTTTAATAGTAGGACTTAAAAAACTTAAATTAAACGAAGGAAGTATCCGTTCTGAATTTGATGATCATTCATGGGTTCTTTTAGGAGAAGCTATTCAAACGGTTCTTAGATCCTATGGAGATGAATCTGCTTATAATAAATTAAAAGAACTTACTCGGGGGAAGAATATAGGAAAAAAACAGATTCAGGATTTTATCTCATCCTTATCAGATATACTTCCAAGTAGAGAGATAAAAAAACTTCAAGGACTCAGTCCTGATACTTATACAGGACTTTCTGAAAAATTAGCAAAAATAAGACAATAGATAAGTCAAAAAGAAGAAAAATAGGAAAGGAGTAAAAAATGAAATTACAAGATATAGCAACTAAGGTTGGAGCTACTATTTACTGTCCTGATGAGGGGACCTCTACCGATATAGAGATTAGCCGAATTGAAACGCTGGAAAGAGCCTCCGAGGGTCAAATTAGTTTTTTGTCTAATCCTACTTATGAAAAACAATTAAAAAATACTAAAGCTTCTGCTGTACTAGTAGAGAGGAAATATCCTGAGTACAAGTTTATTCAATTAATATGTAAAAGTTCATATCTAGCTTTTGCTCATGTAGCTAAAATGTTTGAACCTAAAGTTAATTACAATAGAGAGGTTAGTCCTTGTGCATTTATAGATCCTTCAGCAACTATAGGTAAGGATGTAACTATTTTCCCTAATGTATATATTGGTAAAAACGTTAATATCTCAGACAAGGTTGTAATTCATCCTGGATGTTTTGTAGGAGATAATTCTTCCATAGGAGAAGGAACCGTACTATTTCCTAATGTTACGGTATATGACCATTGTACAATAGGAAAATATTGTATTTTTAACTCCTCAACTGTTATTGGAGAATCTAGTTTTGGATTTATTCCTCTAGGAGATAAGGTAGAAAAAATACCTCAAATAGGAACTGTTGAAATAGGAGATTATGTAGAAACTGCTAGTAACTGTACTATTGGTAAAGCTACTCTTGGAGTAACTAAAGTAGGAGATTACTCAAAACTCGCTTCCTTTGTATGTGTTGCTCATAATGTTGTACTTGGTAAATGCTGTCTTGCTGGTGCTTATACTGGATTTGCTGGATCTACTACGGTTGGAGATAGAAATATTTACGGAGCTGGAGTTGGAGTTATAGGTCATGTTCATATAGCTGATGATGTTATTGTAGCTGCTAAATCTAATATCTCTAAATCTATCCCTAAAAGTGGTACCTATGGAGGACACCCTCTACTTCCTATGGAAGAATGGAGAAAACAATTTGCAGTTGTGAAAAATATAGTAAAACTAAAAGATAAAGTTGTAGAACTTGAACGTAAACTTAAAGAACTTCTAGCTTCTAAAAAATAGAGGCAGAGAGCTACTTTATCTGTTTTTTATTATTGTGAATTTAAAGATCAATAGCTGATTCATGAGCACTTAACGTTAAACAGATATTTTAACAGATACACGTGATTAGAACAATTTAACTCGTAATAAAAAATCGGAATCCGAATTTTTATTACGAGTTTGTCTACCTGATATATAATCTTATTCAATAAATTATTAGATACTTTGAAAACTTAGCTGAGACTTATCTTTGATACCATTCCAAAAATCAAGACCCATAATTTCTTTTCCACCTTCTTGCTTCAATCTATCTACTAAAAGGTAACCGTCACCGGTTTTTACATATAAAATTTTTCTAGCTTTATCAAAACTAAACTCCCCACAATTCATAGAAGATATATCGTATAAAAGAGTATCTGGTTTAATAAGTTTTATAAAATTAACTCTTTTTCCTCTAAAGAAACTACAAGACCCTGGCCAAGGATGATAAGCTCTATATTTATTAAATATATGAGATGAAGTATCAGTCCAATCAATCAAGGAATCTTCTTTTTTTATCTTTCTACATACTAGTTTTTTTGTTTCATCTTGAGGGATCCCTTTGAAGCTTGGATCTTGAATCTTTGATAGAGCTTCTATCAACATAGTAGAAGATTCTTTAAATAATCTTTGTTCTAGATGATCCGATGTTTCATCTTCTTCTATCTTGTATTCTTTTTGTACTATTATATCTCCAGCATCCAATGCTTTAACAGTATAGAGTATAGATACTCCCGTAAGCTTATCCCCATTAAAAATAGCTGATTGAATAGGAGTAGCTCCTCGGTATTTAGGAAGTAAGGATGGATGGATATTTATCACTGAAATTGATGGAATAGCTAAAAAATCTTCGGATAAAAGCTGTCCGTAAGAAGCAGTAATTATCACATCAGGTGATAATTTCTTTAACTCTTCTATAAACTCAGGATCACTTGCTCTCTCAGGAGTAAAACATCTCAAAGATTTCTGTCTACAAAAAATAGCTAGATCTGATTCACGTTCTTTATGTCCCCTACCTATTTTTCTTGGACCTTGAGTTACTACTCCTTCAACTCTAAAACTTTCAGGAAATTTTAAAAGCTCTTCTAGAGGTGGAATTACCTCGCTACTCGATCCCATATATATTATGTTCAACACTCTATACTCCGTATCTATTGTATCTATTATATTTTCTATATTAACTTTACTACCTATCCTATCTAAATTCTATCCTTTCAACTCTGCCATCTAAATCTATAGTAGAATAATCATCTCTTATCGTGGCATTATACTCCTTATCAGCTTTAGAAACTATAAGAGAGGATTTATTGATTATCTGTACTTTATCAGCCTCAAAACTTATAGGAAGAACTTCGTTTCCATATCCATCAAATACTCCCCAATCACCTTTTTCATTCTGAACTAATATTAACTCTACATTTATATCTGAAAGATTTAACTGCTCTATATCATATAACTTCCCCTTAGAATAAAACTGAACTGTTTTATAAGTTACAGGGATTCTTCCTATCATATCTTCTTCATATGTTGATATATCAAGCCCTGATCCCCAAAAATCTTCATCTCTAACTGAACTTAGCTCTCGAAGATTTGATTGATCTGTGGTTAAATTTTTGTCCTCATTTATTCTTAAAATTATCTTAGATTTTGATGATTGTTTTTCTTTAATTTTTCTTTTTACAAAACTATCTGAAAAAATCATTACTCCATATCGCCCATATTTTTTAAGTCCTAAAATACGTTTTTGTTCATCAACAAGATATATATCATCCATTCCATCTATCAAACGAGTCCCATCAAAACTTATAAGTCCATCACTACCATCTTGTAAGCGAAATCCTATAACACGAGCTTCCCAACTCAAAACCTCTGCTCTCAAACATCCTTCTAATATAATATTTTGATTTCTGTCTTTTATACTTAATGTACCATCTTGCTCAAGATGTTTAAAAAGACCAGCTCCAAACTCTGTTTTAGAAAAAGTAGCAGAACATCTTAGATAACTATCTTCTAACTGAGAACCATATAAAGTTATAGAGCTAAACAAAATCGATATAAATACTACACCACTATATATCTTATGTTTAAAACTAAAAAATCTTTCTGCCATCTTCCTGCCTCTAATAGTTTTATTAAAAAAACACTATCTATTAGGAATATACCAGAAAGATTCTGTCTGCAACGAATAATCCCGAAACAACTATGAGAATAAAATCAGAATAAAAAAAAGGTGAGTTTTTATTCAACTCACCTCAAAATTTCAACGAGATTATATTAGACAATATCTATTAAGTATTAATCATCTTATTAATCTAGTTTTTCTATCTTCTGATGTTTATAATCTCTTCAAGCATTGTATCCCCTGTGGTAATAGTCTTGGAGTTTGCTTGGAAAGCTCTTTGAGTCATAATCATATCTACAAATTGTTTTGCTAGATCTACGTTAGACTCTTCTAGGGATGCTGAATAAACCCCACCTCTGGTTCCTGAAGCAGGTCTTCCGATATTAGCTTCTCCTGATTTATATGTAGCATAGAATTGATTATGTCCTGCCTTTTTAAGACCGGTATTATTTTCAAATGTAGCCAGTGCTATAGAACCAATAGTTCTTTGAAGACCGTTTGTATAGAATCCTACTACACTTCCATCATAATCAATTTTCAAACTCTTCAGGTGACATGCAGTGTAACCATCTTGAGAATGGAATATAGTTTCTGAATCTGCAGCTAAGGCTGTAGAAGCTCCTACTCCTTTTCCACCTTCTTCCAGACTATCTCCAAAATCTATATCCATAACTTGATTTGGTTTTGCACCGTTAATAAAGTTAACTGAGAAATTAGTTGTTTCTTCTTTTTTAAGTACTCCATCTTCATCAAAAGTAACTTTACCTGATCCTATTTCTTTAAGTGCTTGACCTGCTACAGGATCTGTTACAGCCTCAGAATCAACTGTTGCATGCCATTCCCAGGTAGATCCACCAGCAGCAGATTCTAACTTTTTAAAATAGATCATCATAGGATGAGAAGTTCCTTGAGAATCAAGTACGTTTGTAGATGTACAATAATCACATGTATCTTCTGCTTTATTTATATCAAAAGGAGTATTAGTTGTTAGTTGAGTTCTAGAATCTAAGTTAACATTTAATTTAACCTTAGAAGTAGCAGCAGGATTTAAGGTATTGGCACTGATTTTTATATCTGATAGTTTTGGACTTAAATTACCATGATTATCTGCCATATATCCTTGAACATGTCCTCCAAGGTTGTCTGATAAATATCCATCTTTATCAAATATAAAGTTACCTGCTCTCGTGTAGGTAACACCACCAGACTCTTTAGTATCTGTACGAGGGTTAGATACTATAAAAAATCCATTTCCATGAATAGCAAGATCTGACAAAGAATCTGTTGTTTGAATACTTCCTTGACTATGAATTACTTTAACTCCACCAAGTTTCACACCACGACCGATCTGACCATCACCTGATTGAAGATCTACAGATAACATATCTTCAAACTCAGATCTTTCGTACTTATACCCTTTGGTATTAGAGTTTGCAATGTTGTTAGCTATAACAGACATACCCTCACTGTTTGCTGTAAGTCCACTAACAGAAGTTTGCATAGATTTAACGATACTCATGTAGCCTCCTTTTTATAAAGCTTATGATACCAGTACCTATTTACAGTGTAGATTATTTTTTTTAAGATCTTTAACTTTTTACTAGGAAAATACTACCTAATAGAATCTACCTATCATAAAAAGTATTATTTGTTTTTATAGGAGAGAAAAAACAAATAATATTAAGTAGAAACCTTAAATGATGAAGACTCACTTAATGGTTGACCCATCTCATATTTTTTAGTTCCTTCTTTTCTTCCTGATTCAATTTCTGTCTCTTTAGTAGTAGAAGTTGAGGATGAAGTAGGTTCAGTTGATGAATCAGTTTGAGTTTGACCACCATTTTTCATTTCACAGTACTTTTTATATTCCTCAGGTTGAAGATCTTTGGAAGGAACTCCATCTTCTCTAGGATGTTCTACAACATCTTTCCATGCAACATATAAGGTATTTAAAATGTTTTCTACACTTATAAGACAAGATTCATCATTTTTAATATTACCTTCTATCAATTTATCTATCATAAATACATAGAGACGTTCTAGATCTGCAGCAATCTGTTGACTTGCTTTATGATCTAGGGTTGCCATTAGTTCTGAAAGAATAGCTGTACATTTACTTATATAAGTTCCTTTCTGAGCTATGGATTTATTCTGCATTGCAACTCTGGCTTGTTTTACAAAACGAATTGCTCCTTCATAAAGCATAAGAAGGATTTTTTCTTTAGAAGCAGTTGTTACCTGAGCCTTTTGGTATTTATTGTAAGCATTAGAACTCATATAAAACCTTTCTTTCTAATAAGTAAAAACTAACTACAGTTCTGTTTTTAACTTTCAAAAAATCTAATACCTAATCTAATATCTATTATCATTTATATTAACATACTTTATAAAAACTAAGATCTATCCAGCACCTCCAAGTCGTTGTTGAAGATAATCACTTTGAGAATTAAGTTTAGCCAGTCTTTCTTCCATAGATGAAAATCTTTGACGGATCGCTTGCTCTTTCTGAGTTGCGAGTCTTTCCTGACGTTCTAGTGACTGATCTAAATTCTTTATTCTACTATCATATCCTTTTAATCTATTTTTTACTACTCCATCCCCTGGAGCTGTCATAGTTTTTAAAATATTATCAAGATTTCCTGCTACCCCTACTCTATCTCTATAATTACATACTAAATCTACGACTGAGGAGAAATCTTCATTCATAGCTTCTTTTAGTTTAGATTCATTTAAATTCAGGGTTCCTGTTTTAGGATCTGTACTAATTCCTATATCAACCAAAGCTTTATATTTAGATTCGCTATTTGTTCTAAAACTTATACCAGACTGAATACTTCTAAGAACCATCCTTATTGATGAATCCCCCGCTAGAATACCTGCTTTTCCTGTAGCTTCATCTACCTGAAACTGTTTATTTACAAAACTTGCTAGCTCGTTATATGTATTTACAAACTTTTTTATACCCTCTATTGAAGCATCTATATCTTTACTTACATTAACTGTAACCCGACTTCCTGGACTTGCTTTTTTAAACTCAAAATTAACCCCAGCGGCCAGCTCATTTAAACTATTAGATCCTCCTCCTATATGAAGACCGTTAAAATTAACATCTAAATCCTGAGGCTGAGTTTGACGAACAAAACTTAAAAATGAAGTATCTCCATCTACATGAATAGAAGCTTTTTCTCCGGTGGAAACGGTAGACACTACCAATCTATAAGGAGCTGGCTCTATGTTTGTATTAACGATTGAAGCTTTAATATCTGGATCCTTACCATTAATATGTCCTACAACATCTTGCAGAGTAGATCCTGGCTCTACTATAACTTCTATTTCTTCTCCGTTAGATTTGGTTATCGTAAGATAACCAAATCCTACAAAAGATTTATCCCTATCAGTAAATCCTACACTTACTTGTCTATCCGGAGAAGCTATTTGGTTTACTTCTAGTTCATAACTTCCTTCACTAGCCTCTGGAGTAGCTGTTGCTGATACTATCTCTGGATTAGAACTTTCTACTTTTAATTTAACTAAAGAGTTTCTATCTTTAAGTTCTCTTACAGAATCTGCAACTTTTCCTACAAGATCTGAAAATTTTTGATATTCTGCTCTTTCTGTTTTAATACCATCTTTTCTTTGTTGAACTTTTTCTATAGGTAGACGTTGAACCTCAATCAACTGATCTATCAGTTTCGGATCTATCATTCCTGAACCTACATTTGGCATACCAACTGCCATAAAAAGTTCCCTTTAAATTATTCAATTAAACCTATGATATTATAATTAAAAACGAAAAATAGTCCCCTTTACTCTATTATATCATTTTTTATCCTGACTCTAATATATACTGGTAACTAATTTTATGTTTTTTAAGGTATTAGTAGATATATGTTTAATATATTTTGGGTGTAGTTAATTTTTATAAATTATCAAAAAACAAAATAATTTCTTCAATCTTAAATATGTTAGTTATTAATTTACACTAAAATCAACCGCACTTGAATCAGCACCCTCATCGGTATCTCCCCAAGTAACTACAGTTCCATCCATCTTAACTGCAGCAAATCC
>CACXFL010000148.1 GCA_902766925.1 uncultured bacterium
ACACCATGCCTCAGTTAGCTGAAAAATTGGGAGTAAGTAGAAAAACTGTTGCGACATATATTAAAAATCTTAAAGAAAAAGGAATTATAGAAAGAGTTGGTTCGGATAAAAAAGGCTATTGGAAGATTAATAGATAAATAAGGAAGGAACACTCTGCTCTAGTTTTGTTATGTAGCTACATAGAATTATTAACTCTTATGGGCATCGTTTGTATAACAACAATCAGTGTAATGAGATAGATGTTTTTAAAGATCGTATCGAGATTCATACAACAGGAGGATTTCCAAGTAGTCATACCCCAGAAGAATTTTTGGATGGTAATAAGAAAGCAATTCGTAGGAATAAATTGATAACTGGGGTTTTATATTATTCTAAGGATATGGAAACTTTTGCTACTGGGTTAAAAAGAATTAAAGATCTATGTGATCAGGCGGGATGTAAGTTTGATTTTCGTTTGGAACAAGATGATTTTGTGGTCGTTTTTTATAGGAATCTTAGAGAAGAATGGAATGGGAAGACTGTCCAGAGACTGTCTAGAGACTGTCCTGAGACTGTCCTGACAAAAGCCGAAAAAATCAAGGCTATAATGCGTGATAATCCAACAATATCAATACCTTCTATTGCTGAAAAAGTTGGGCTTTCAAGTATAGAAGTAAGATATCATATTAAAAAGATGAAAGCTTCAGGGGAAATTAAAAGAGAAGGTGGTGATTACGAAGGGAAGTAAATAGTAGTGAAATAGAATATAGGTGTGATGTCACTTCTAATGTCACTTCTGATGTCACTTCTGTTTTGCTGAGTGAAGTTTTTGTTAATGATTTCGCTAGAAAAGACAATAGAAGTGATTTTTTGTCACTTCTATTGTGCATCTCAAGATATGTGTTTACTTGATCGTGATGTATTTTTGCTTCTTACTTCTAGGCTTATCAGGAAGAGTTCTAGCTAGTCGTCCTTGTTTTAACAATCGTTTGATATGAATCATTAGATGTTTTCTATCTTTTAATTCGAGAGTAACTAATATTTCTTGTAAATTCCGTGCGTTAGAACAAAACTCTATAATCTTTATATCGATAGCATCATCCAGATCTTCATAAACATCATGGGGGTAAAAAAAAAAAAAAAATAGCAAAGTATAATATTGTTCAAATAATTTAATAAGTTAACTTGTGGGGTATACCCCACAAGTTAAAATAATTAATATAGTGTTTGATGAGAAAATAGGCTTCAATTAAGAAAAACTGAATACTGAAATGATATTGTTTCCACTGTTTCTTAGTTGTTGCAATGTACTTATTTTTAGCATATATTCCTCATGAGAGTTTTTCTCGTATCTGCGAGGCTATTCTCGCAAAAAGCGGTGAGGCCTACCGATAAGTGGCAGTTGTAAGAGCAGTGAGGCCTACTGGGTGGTTTAGTCCATCAAAGTGGCAGTTGTAAGAGCGGTGGGTCCTACCGAGTGAAGGTTAGCCTTTACTAAAGTGGAAGTTGTCTTGGGCTGTTCTTCGGATCAGCCCTTTCTTTTTGAGGTTCTTGTATGAAACAGTCACGTCTAAGTATGTATACCGTGAATTTAAAGTATATACGTAATCTTACTAAAGTTGATGATAATGTTCTTTCCATTTCTCCTCAGAAAGGTAAAGCTAACCGTCCTTTTGTCGGAATTATAGTGATCTGTGATAATAAACAATATTGTGTACCTTTTAGTTCTCCTAAAGATAAACATAGATCTATGAAAAATGATGTAGATTTTTCTAAGGTATTTGATGCTGATGGTAAATTAGTTGCGGTTTTAAATTTTAATAATATGATTCCTGTACGTGCTGATGTGATCGATAGGTTGGATATAAGCATTCATCCAGATGATACACCAGCTACAAAACGTTATAAAGCTCTACTCTTAGATCAGCTTACGTTTTGCCGACAAAATCAAGACGCTATTGTTACAAAAGCAAACAAATTATATAACTTGATAACTAAAGGGAAACCAAGTGGATTGTTGAAACGTCGTTGTTGTAATTATGAAAAACTAGAGGAGGTTCTAGCAAAATTTACACTCTTTTCTGAGAAGTAGTTTCTTTTAAGTTTGATCATTAAAGACGTGTGGTCAGATATGATATCTAACAGAATAAAAAAATTGATTTTATGTATATGTGTAGTTCTTATATTGGGGACAGTTGTTTGTGTTATAGAACACAGTACAAAATGTGGAAAAGGGATAGAGCTATTCATGTACTTTGCTGTACCTTTATCTCTTGTGTATATAGATATTAGAAGAAGTAAGAAGAAATGTGAAGGTACTACAGAAAAACCACGAACTTGGAATTATTATATGAACGGGTATTGTTTGCTGGCTGTAGTTTTATTTGTAATATTTTTAGTATTTGATGCGGCATATTCCTTTATTTATAGAACACCTATGATGTTGAAAGAACGTATGAGTATAAAAGGATTTTTTGAAGGAGCACTTCTTTTCATGCCTTTGTTCTTTTTTGGTATTTGGGCTTGGGCTCAAAATGCTGATTACAAAGAAGAATGGGCGAAGAAACATCCTGAGGAAGCTTTAAAGATAGAAGAAGAAAAGAGTACGAGAAGAAGAGATGGATATTGGGGATCTTCCTCTTTGGCTTCGTGTTCCATGTATCATTTTATTGATTATCATTCTTTTCTGGATTGTTATTGTATTACCTATACATATCCTGCTTCAGTTATTTTGAAAAGTTTTAAAGAAATTAATGAAGGTTTTAGTTAATAATAAAACAGAAGAATTTGAGTATAAAATTTAAAATTTTATATGTTTTGTTTAAAACTTTTTCTATATATCTTCTAATACAGTTTTGTTAAGAATTTTTAATAGTGTAACAAATGGAGTATTTGTATGTCTGAGTTACCAACACTTGAAATAATACGTAGGGTTTTGAATATTCAATTTGGAAGACAAGCTGGAACAGGTTTTACTGTTACGAAAAATAGTGTTCAATTTTTGATAACGGCTAAGCATCTTTTTGGAGATATTAAGAACGATTCTGAAATAGAATTAAATATTCTAACATCAAGAGGATGGAGTCCTGTAATGGTTAAATATCATATGTATTCTAATGACATTGATATAGCGGTTTTAGAATTTCAAGGATCACGATATTCTATACCAAAGTATAATAATACACGGCTATCTAGTACAGGTGTAATATTTGGACAAGATGTATACTTTTATGGATTTCCATATGTTCTTAATGGTGGATATGCCACATCATTTCATAGTGAATTTCCTATACCTTTAGTTAAAAAAGCTTGTGTTTCAGCTATAAATAATGATCCATACCCAAATTGTATCTTGTTGGATGGTATAAACAATCGTGGTTTTTCTGGTGGTCCTGTGACTTATTACAATAATCAAACGAACTCTCACAATATATGTGGAGTTATTAGCGGGTACAGACCAGAGTTAAAACCAGTTATAGATACAGAAAATCATTATGTAGAAAATTACTATGTAAAGGACAATTCAGGTATTATAATAGCATATGATATTAAGTTTGCCGTAAAAATTATTTCACGAATACTGAATCTTGATGAAAATGAAACAAATTTTTTAGGTTAAATAACAGGTTTGAATATCAACTAAAACTCAAGAGTTATCATTTTCAAGAAAAAACTTTTGTCAAGAACTCATTATTAACTTCATATAATAACAAGTTAATTTTTATTTTCATAACAGCTCCTTGTTGAGATGATAATTATATGTTAAAAAAAATATCCCACGATCTTTTTAAACTAATTGTTTTTTAATCTGAATAATTATCGATCTTATAATATATGGAGCTAGACTATGAGTAATATATCAACTGTTATGAATTTTTATGAAAATCCAGATATGTTAAATTATATGTCAACTCACTATAGAAATGATTTGTTTACTTCTCCTATTTTAGTAAATAAAATGTTAGATCTTCTTCCTGAAGAACTTTTTACTAATCCTACTACTACTTTCTTGGATCCATGTTGTAGATCTGGCGTGTTCTTAAGTGAAATTACGAAGAGATTAATACAAGGATTAAAAAAGGAAATTCCCGATATACAGGAACGTGTTGACCATATCCTTACGAAACAAGTTTTTGGTATTACTGTAACGGAACTTGATTCATTGATATCGAGAAGATCTGTTTATGGCTCTAAAATAGCAAATGGGAAGTATTCCATTTGTACAAAATTTGAAGATACACAAGGGAATATTATTTTCCCATACACAGAACATATTTTAGGAAGTTGTATCTGTACATATTGTGATGATCCTTCAAATAATCCTTTGATTAAAGATCTATATTTGTTTAAACGAGTGTTTAAGAAATCTTCAGGAATAAAATTTGATGTTGTAGTAGGAAATTTCCCTCATGAATTAATAGATAGTAGGATTAAAGGTCATTCTAAATCAATCTTTAATTCTTTTGTAAATCAATTGATTGATCTAAATCCTAAATTCTTAACTATGATTGTTCCTCCTCAGTTTATTACTGAAGTTAATGAAGTTGAAGGAGTTAAAAATGGTACGATATGTAATAAAAAGATTCTTGCCGTACATAATTTTATAGATATAGGTTCTGAAGATGACGTAAATTACTTTCTCTGGAATAGTGATCTTAAGAATGCGTGTACTATGCCAGTTGTATCAGATGAGAATATTTTAAGTTATTACAATGAACGTATGAAAATTTTTGACATGTCTTTAGAAGTTAAAGCATATACACAATTACTTGAACTTTGGAAGGAAGATCTATTAGTAAATATCGAGTATGATGTATTGAAAGACCTGTTGGATGATGAAAATTTAATGCAGGAATTAATGACTATAGATGGATTTGAATCTTTGAAGGATGATCTGATTTATTGTGTAAATAAGTATGAAATTATTGATAAGGTTAAGAAAGAATTTGAGTTAGTGAAAGCCAATTCAGTTAAACAAAAAAATAAGGAAATAAATAGACTAGTTCGAGATTTAGAAAATAAAAAATCAGATTTAAAGATTCTTTTTAAAAAATTATTATGTCGTATTCCTTTATTTATGTACTTAACTGATACTAGGGAAAGATGTTTAATTGATGTTATATTCACTAGTGAGTCAGAATTATTTGTTAAAGTAATGGGATATAATAAAGAAACTCTAAAAAAATTACTAAATTTAAATTTATATAATAAGGAGTGTATAAATGTTGCAATATACTCTTTTAGAAGATATGAGACTCGTTGTTTAGATTGTAGTGTTATCAATAGACATGAAGTGAAAATTTTTTGGGGTTGTTAGTAGTGTGAATGCTATATGGTAAGAGATAGTTGGAAGTTTTTGTTAGGTTCTTATTGTCAGATAGAGAGGGGGTTCAATATTGAGTATGTTGGACAAGAAGAATCTTTTTTATAAGATTATAAGTATATCGAGTTATAGTCATAAGTAGAGATCCTTTTATTAATTTCATGATGAGTATGTTAAACTATTAATATACTTATCATATTGTTATTTTAATAGAATTCCTCGTTTTGGATCATGTTGATCTATAAATTGAACTCTACGCATCACTTCTTCTTCTCCTAGGATTTCGGTAATATTAGTTATTAAACGTTCATGAGATTCAGGGTTATGATAGTAAATTATTATTGGATAGTCTGTATTAGGAAGAAGAATATATTTTAAGATGTTATGATCAGACCTATCTAATGAATGACCTAAGATATGAAATTTAAAATCATTTTTCTTCATTTCTTTTTTTAAAGAAATTAGGAGTTTTTGATATGCGGTTATAGTTCCGTAAAGATGTCTTTGATTATGTTTTTGAAAGATATTGAAATGTATATCGATTGGTTGTGCACGATCAACATTTGCTTTATAGGAAAAAGATTCAGTACCAAGTACTAAGTTAATATCTGAATATTTATTGCTATTTTGATATAAATTATCCCTTACAGGATCTTGCAATTTACCATGTATGTAGATGTATTCTGGTTTTGGAGATTTGCTTTGATTATATAGTTGTTCTAGAGTATTAGTATAATTAAAATTTATAATTTTCAATGTTTTATCATAGGGTATTCCAAGCTTAAATTTTTGTATACCGTGTTGTTTGAGTTTTTTAATTTCTACAATGACTTTATTATTTAAATATTTATTGAATTCATACACAAAGATGCGTAATTCGTCATATAGAAACTTTATAAAATCTATGTGATCATTGAACAGACATTGGGTGGGGTAGGAAAAATTTTGATTTAAGTTAATAACATATCCTTTTTCTAATGTTACAACAGTGTCACTTGGAAGATCATCTTTACAGATTTGTTTAAAATTAAGATGATCTAGAAGACTGAGTTGATTCTTATTGTTATTATCGTTATTTTTATATGGATTATTGATATTGGATGGACGTTTTAAAGCGTCATTAAGCATATCTGTATTTTTAAAACAGTCTTTTAGGTTCTTTTCAGGTATACGTGTAACAAAATTACACAGTATGACTGTACTAGGATCGTTATTTTTCCAACTTTTAAGAATATCTATTTTATTTTTTAGAGATCCAATAAAATTGTAAATTTCATTTTCTAGATCCATCCATTTATTACCTGCTATTTTCTTTTGTTGTCGAATAAAGTATTCTATCCATAAATTAGTAATAATTGGATTCTTAGATTTGTAAGATTCTAGAAAATCGCTGTATCGAGTATTCAGTTCATGAGCTATATCAAAACCATTTCCTATAATAAGAATATTCATAAAATAACCTAGGTATGTAATACTTCAAAACTTCTTTATCCAGACTCTCTAATAATCTATATACCTTTTGTTATGCAACCTTTATAGAGTATCCAAGTTCTTTTAAAATTTTAGCAATAGTATCGAGTCTAGGGACTTTTTCACCATTAAATAGGGTATATAGATTAGCTCTATCAATATTAACTTTTTTAGAAAATGAAGTAATACTTTCTCTGGATTTTATAACTTTTTCTAGGGATTTATAAAATTTATTAAAATCACCGTCAGTTAAATATTCTTCTAATGAAAGATTTAAATATTCTTTTTGAAACTCAGAATCTCCCATCAACTTACTTTCTATTTCTTCATATGAGACCGTATTATTTTTTAATTTAGTCATATTCATGTTATTTATTCCTTTCTAATAAATCTCGTAAATACATATTGGCTTTTTTAATATCTTGTACTTGAGTGGATTTATCTCCACCGCATAAAAGCACAACAATAACATCTTCCATTTCTGTAAAATATATTCTATATCCTGGTCCAAAGGCAAAACGTAGTTCAGAAATGTTCGTATCTATTCTTTTACAATCGCCATAGTTACCTTCAGAAACTCTTTCTAACCTCTTTATAATCCTAGCTTTAACCAAGTTATCCAACTTGCTTATCCAGGACTCAAAAGGACTTTTACCGTTTTCTGTTTTGTAGATACGAATTTCTTTCATGGAACATATTGTAGTCTAAAGACTACAATATGTCAATAATAATTTAGAAAATAACGTAAGGTTGAGTATGATTAAACATTCATTGAAATTAGTTATTACAAAAACGTTAAAAATCTTAGAAAAATACTTAACTTATCCTAATATTAAACCGATTGTCTTCGTGATGATTCATAGGGTGTATGTGGGAGGTAAAGTTAAGATTTATGGATTCAATCAATAAATGTATAGAATTTTTAAAAGAACAATCTATCTATTTCAATAGATTATCGACTGATAAAGATTTTTTATTTGAACAGGTTAATAATATAGAACCTAGCCATTTAGATTGTTTGATTGATTCGTATAAAGAAAAAGTCGAACAAGCCCCTTTGAATATTTTAAGATTAAGCGTTTTACATGCAATTAAATCAGGTATTAAAATAAACGAAAATTTCGTGCAAGAAGTTAAAAATAGTATAAAATCCAAAGATCTTAAATTCTTTGAAAAATTTTTAGATTCCACCGTAATTCAGTACATCAGTACTTATCATCCTAGAGGTGGTGATCCTTTTAAAATATGGAAAGATCCTTTTCGTATATTTTATGTATATTTTTATAATGGGGAAGTTAGGATAAATACAAAAAAATATCTTGAAGATATAGGTAATTTTTTATTGCAAGAGTTTCATCTTAATGAAGAATATACTACAAAAATCGTTGATTTTGATGGATGTCAAAATCAAGGACAAACTCGAATTTGGGTATCTTTATATCCTAAAAGATTAAAAAATTACAATAATGCCATTCAACTATTCTGTGAATTAGAAAACGGTAACATAACAGCAGGTATGTATAAAGGCTCTAAAGTTACAGGTAACATTCAAATAGATGAGAAAACAAGTAGAGCTGAATATAAGGATTTTAATGAAGTTGTTAATGGATTAAGATCAAAATTCGAAACTGTTATTAAACTTAATAATACAATTACAGATGAGGACACAGAAAACGAAGTAGAAAAAAATTACTGGATGTTATCGGCTGGCGAAAATGGGAAAATGCTAGAAGATTTTAAAAAGAATTCTATCATTGCTATTAGCTGGGATACAAGTTCACTAGGTAATTTAGAAAATTATAAATCTAAAGATGAAATTTTTAAAAAAATACTAAATACATATCCTGATAGAAATCCTAAAAATGATAGTTTAGCACTATGGCAATTTGCAAATAAAATGCAACCAGACGATATTGTATTTATAAAATCAGGCCAAAGCAAAATTATTGGTAGAGCTATAATTAAATCTCAATATATCTATGATGAATCCAGAAAAGAATATAAACATATAAGAAAAGTTTTATGGACAAATTTTGATGACATAACATATGAATCAAGATTGGCAAGAAAAACTTTAACTAAGATTACTAAATATAAAGAAGATGTAGAAAAATTAGAAGAACTATACAATATTGAAACTGAAAACGGAGTTAAAGAAATTGGTACTAAATATGGTAAAGAAGATTTTCTTGAAGAAGTCTTTATGGAAGAAAATACTTATGATTCATTATGTCAAGTTATAGAAAATAAAAAAAATATAATTCTACAAGGTGCCCCAGGAGTTGGAAAAACATATATAGCTAAAAGACTTGCATATTCAATAATTGGAGAAAGAAATAAAAGTAGAGTTAAAATTGTACAGTTTCATCAAAGTTATGGATATGAAGATTTTATTATGGGATATAGACCTTCTGGAGAAAAAGGTGAGTTTAAACTTGTAGAAGGAGCTTTTTATAAATTTTGTAAAATTGCTGAAGAAGATAGTGACAATAAATACTTTTTCATAATTGATGAAATCAATCGTGGAAAGATGAGTAAAATTTTTGGTGAATTGCTTATGTTAATAGAAAATGACAAAAGAGGTCAATCACTACAATTACTATATAGAAATGAAGAATTTAGTGTTCCTAGTAACGTATATATAATAGGTATGATGAATACTGCAGATAGAAGTCTTGCTATGATTGATTATGCCTTAAGAAGAAGATTTGCTTTCTTTGATTTTAATCCCGCATTTGATACCGAAAAATTTAGAATATATGTGGATGATAAAAATAATAATGAAAAATTAAAGAAATTAATTAATGTTGTTATTAAATTGAATGAAGTTATAACGGAAGATAGTAGTCTTGGTTTAGGTTTTCAAATAGGTCATAGTCATTTTTGTACGGATGAAGACACAATTAATGATGATTGGTTATATTCAGTTGTAGAATATGAAATCATCCCTTTACTAAAGGAATATTGGTTTGATGAACCTGATAAATGTAAAAAATGGTCTGATGATCTCAGGAATGCTTTAAATGATTAAATCAAATAATATTTTAATTAAGAATATTTATTATATGCTTAGTTATGCTTTCAGTACTTTGGAATTCATAACTAAAGATTCTATTAAAGTAGAAGATTTTGAAAATATACAAGATCTACTGTCTGTAATTCTATATAAAGGTATTACAAATCAATTAAAACGTGGATTATACAAAGAATTTGAAGAACTAAAGGAAGAATTAAAAGGTATAAAAGGAAAAATCAATATAACTCAATCTATTAAACAAAATAGTTTTATGAAAGGAAATATTTTCTGTGAATATGATGAATTCACAGAGAATACATACTTTAATAAAGTAATCAAAAGTACTTGTTCTTTACTATACAAAAAAGGCGATCTTCAAGAAGTTAATAAAAAAAATTTAAAAAGAGCACTGTATTTTTTTCAAGATATAGAAGAAATTAATTTAAAGAAAGTAAATTGGAATAATATTACTTACCATAGAAATAATTCTACTTATAAAATGTTAATAAATATCTGTTATTTAATAGTTAAAGGATTATTAATGACAGATGATAAGGGAAACACAGTATTAAATAAAACTATGGATTCTCAAAGATTACATAAGTTATATGAGAAATTTGTACTTAATTATTACAAAAAAGAATATCCTGATATTGATACATCAGCTGGTTATATTGAATGGAATACTAATAAAGAAGAAAACATATATTTTCTACCTACTATGAAATCTGATGTTATGTTACAAAAAGGAGATAAGGTATTAATTATTGACACCAAGTTTTATAGTCATTCTTATAAAGTATATTATGATAAAGAATCCTATATATCTGGAAATTTATATCAAATATATACGTATGTTAAAAACAAGGATAAATATAATACAGGAAATGTAAAAGGACTTTTATTATATGCAAAAACAGAAGATGAATTCATTACTCCTGAGAGAGAATGTAGTCTAGGAGGGAATACGGTTGGAGTTAAGGTATTGGATTTAAATCAGGAGTGGGTAATGATTAAGAAGAAGTTGGATGATATTGTGAAGGGAAATTTTTGAGTAGTGTTAAAATCATTATCTAGAATTAAATTATTCTTTTGATGTGTGTTTTTTACCTATTTTAGACATTCATCAAAAGTATATATGTCTATTACAAGTAATATTTTTAAAATTATAAACCTTCATTCTCTGACGAGACTATTTTCAAAATTTTAAAAATTAATTATTAAAACTTTTCTGAGAACTCAAGAGTTATCGCTTTCAAGGTAAAAAAACTTGTCAATAACTTATTAGTAAATTCATATAATGATAAGTTAATTTTTATTTTTATAACAGTTCCTTGTTGAAATGAAAAATATATGTTAGAAAAAATATCTCACGATCTTTTCAAACTAATGACTTTTTAATCTTAATAGTTATCGATTTTATAACATGGAGATACCTTATGAGTAATACATCAACTATTATGCATTTTTATGAAAATCCAGATATGTTAAAAATTATGTCGACTCAGTATAGAGATGATTTTTTATTTCTCCCATTTTAATAAATAAAATGTTAGATCTTCTTTCTAAAGAACTTTTTATCGATCCTACTACTACTTTCTTAGATCCGTGTTGTAGATCAGGCGTGTTCTTAAGTGAAATCTTTATTGTAGATGTTTATTTTTGTTTTATATATACTTTTTGATCGTACCATTGTATATGATGAATAGAAAAGAAAATTGTAAAAAAATATCAAAAACGGTAAGGCATCATTATATTTCAGAGTTTTATTTAAAAAAATTTACTAATGAACGCGGTAAAATATGGGTTTATGATAAACAGGAAGATGTTTTACAGGAACGATCTACTAAGGATACTACACTCGAGAAACACTTATATACAATTGAAGGTGAAAACTATGATTACATTGAGCAGTTTTTTAAACGAAATGAGGATCTTACTGGGCGTATTCTTTCAGATATTATAAATAAAAGAGAAATAACAATAAAAGATAAAGTTACTTTTTCTCACTTTATCGCACTATGTATTTTTCGTACTCCATTTGCTATTAGCGAAAATGATAAATTTATAAGTAAGATATTAACTGACTGTAAAAATACGATAGTACAAAACGGTAATCTTGAACCTTTAGCTAAACAAATGAATATATCCATAGAAGATATAAAGAATCTCACTACTAATGTTGAAGTGTGTACTAATAAAGCTGTAAATCTTGAAATGTTAATAAACTATGCCGAAAAGTATGCTGAATGTTTTTCAAAAATGGAGTGGTACATTTACTATATAGAGGACGGTAATTTTTTAACATCGGATAGACCACTTAGTTTATTATCTAAAGTAAATTATGGATTTTTAGTCCCAGGTATATTAATGCCTGGGGTAAAAAAAATATTTCCAATATCATCAAAAGTACTTTTGGTTATGGGAGATTATGGAAAGAATGTAATTCAAGGATTAATGTTAAAAGATAAAAGAGTAATAAGACATGTAAATATAAGTACTTTTGTGAATGCGAAGCGTTTTGTGTTATCTAATAACAAGGGATTGATCGAAGATATACATAGAAGAGTACGTAATAAAGGTTTTGTATAACAATGATGTTAATTTTATAAAGGTATAATAGACATATAATTATTACTGTTTTTTTACTAAATAATTGTTTGATCCTTTGGAATGATTTTTCTATAGTAATAAAAGAAAATAATTATTTGGATTATTAAAATATTTAGATACTAATTTTAAGTATCTCCCATCTAACCAAATCATCAGGTAGTTATTGATATAGGAAGAAAGATTCCATTTGTTGTAAACATATTAGTCTGATCTTTGTAAGTAATTTGCTAGATTAATTTATTAAAGATTTTTTAATAATTATTTGAATAAAAACTGAATTTAAATTTATAATACTAGATATAGATAAGAAAGAAGTGCTTTGGTCTATTTACTTGGTAGATATCATATTAGGGAAGATAAAAATGTCAAAAACGAGTTTTTTCGATAGAATTAATGCGGTAACTGAAGAGCGGGAAATAGAAGATATTTATAATTATGGTATAGGGCTTTATTTATTTAAGGATTCTCAAAAAGTAATAAGTCATCCATTTCAGTGTGATGGAATGGTAGACAAAGGCACTTCTTTACGTTTACTGATTGAGTATAAAGTTAAAGAAGATCTTCATAATCCAGTTGCACGAGCAAAGGTATTAACTCAAGTATTATATTATATAAAAAAATTTGAACTACATGGAGAAAAATTACCCAATGTTGTTATGGTTGGAGATAAAAATGAAGTATTTGCTATGCATACGAATCCATTGTTAGGTTATTTGGATGAAGATGTTGATTGGAATATTGCTCCGAGTACTGCTCCTGAAAAAAATCCTGAATTATTATTAAAGATTGCTAATGATAAGAATATAAATCCTTATGTTTATGATATAAATGAATCCTTTTCTTTTAAAGATGTTGTTGACAAAATCGAAGAAATAGCAACCAATACAATAAGAAAAGTTCGAGTGACAGAACACAATATTTCGAGAATTTTTGATGATTTTATAAAAAGAGTGTTAAAAGAATCCGAAAAGATTTCTCCAAATGATTTAGTTGGAATTTTTATAAATTCGATAGTAGATAGGGAAAATTGTTATCAACGTCCAGATAATGAAAATATTTTACTTTGTCATAACAAGCAATATTCAATAAATGGAGGGTACTATAAAACGTTTTTTCAACATTTTGAAAAAGAATATTCTCCTAAAGATAAAAAGAAATTTACAGAAATTGCTGATCGATTACTTGAAGATACGACAAGACATAGGTCAGGAGAATTTTTTACACCAACGCTTTTTGCAGATTATGCTCACAAAGTATTGTCTGATGAATTAGGCGATGATTGGAAAGAAACCTATATTGTATGGGATTGTTGCTGGGGAACTGGAAATCTTACTCGTGATTATTGTTTTAAAGAATTATATGCAAGTACTCTTGAATTATCCGAACTAGAATGTGGAAATAGATATAATTCAGACGCGTCAAAATTTATCTTTGATTTTCTCAACGATGATTTTATGTTTTTAGGTCAATCAAATGGTAAAATACCTATACGACTATACGAGAATTTCTGCAATAACAAGCCCATTATTTTTTTTATAAACCCGCCTTATGCTACTGCTGGAAATAAGGGGGGGAAGGAAGATAGTAAAGAAGGTGTAGCTAAAACGAAAATCAATGAGTATATGCATAAGGATAAGATGGGGAGATGCTCTGAAAATTTATATACCCAATTTTTATATAGAATATTATATATCACCAGAAAATTTAATCTAACAAATGTACATATAGGATTTTTTTCCCCCACGGGATTTCTTTGTGGTTCAAGCTTTAAGTTATTTAGAAAATATTTGTTTGATACATTTACATTTAAAAGAGGTGTTATGTTTAATGCTTCGCATTTTTCAGATGTATCAGACGGTTGGGGGATAAGCTTTTCTGTATGGAGTATAGGCAAGGCAACGGAAAGAAAATCTTTTAAGTATGATATCATTGATGTAGATAATAACGAAATAATTATAACAGGGGAGAAAACAATATATAATTTGGATGATTCTGTTGCGGCAAATGATTGGATAAGAGAGTTGACAAATAAGATGAAAACTTTTGATGCTCCTCAAATGAAATCAGCTTTGAATATAAAGACAGAAGGAAAAACAAAACAAGGTAAAATGACCGAAAATGCAATCGGTTATTTCTTTAATGATAACAATAATGTAAAAGAAAATCCCGTAGGGGTAGCTTTATTCACGAGTTGTTATACAAAAGGACATGGTTTATCTATAACAAAGGAAAATATGTTTAATTGTTGTAGCTTGTTTGCTGCAAGAAAGACGATTTGTAAGAATTGGATTAATCAGAATGATCAATATGCAAAACCAGATACGAATAGTCCTCTATGGGATACATATAAAAATGATTCTCTAATATACTCACTTTTTCATTCTAGTTCTAATCAGTCTTCTTTAAGAGACGTATTGTATAAGGAGATTCTTTGGGATATAAAGAATGAGTTCTTTTACATGTCTAAAAATGAAATTATGAAGCTAGCAAGTGAATATGACTGTTCGTTTACTTATAGTGATGCCGAATTATCCGATGAGCGTTATGTATACGAAAAATTAAAAGATCTAAAACTTTCAGATGAAGCAAAAATAGTATTAGAAAAAGCGATAGACTTAACTAAAAAAACTTTTAGATTTAGAAAAATGTTTGATCAAGAACATTCTAAGTATCAGGTGTTGAATTGGGATTGTGGATGGTATCAAATTAAAGCTATAGTTAAGGAATATCTTAATGATGATTTTATGGAATTTTCAAAATTATTTAAACAATTAGAAAACAAATTAAAACCACAGGTTTATAAATTAGGGTTTTTAAGATAGTTGAAACGAATCCTTTAGTTATCAAAACGTTGAAAAAAAGAAAGAGTATTTATTTTCCCCTACTCTTTAATTTTGTATGCTTATAATTTAATCGCGAAATTTTATATTAGTAATTTCATTTTTTTCTAACTTTTTTTATCTAAATTTGAGTCTTGCATATGGAATTCTCATATTTACTTATCTTATATATCCTTTTTTAACACCCCTAACCCCCAAAAAATCCAATATTTCCTACTTAAATCCCATATCTCTAGGCTTTTTAAACCTAAAATTCACACCCCTCATATCCATACTCAAATCTCCCTATTTTTTTCTAAGTTTTTTAGGTTATTTTGTAACCAACCCCCATATTTTACCCTATATTTGTTCATTAAACCTGATAAAATCCTATAACATACTGATATTATTACTAAAATCCTTGATCTAACCTGTGTTCATTTATCATCTGTTTATTGAACAATGTATTTTAATCCTGTATTATGGAATCGTAATTTTTATATAATAAAATCAATAAGTTACGCTATATTTAAGGCGTATTTTGAAATGTAATAACGAGTACTAAGATTACTGTTGTTGCTTTATTAATATAATAACAACGATAAAAATGT
>CACXFL010000149.1 GCA_902766925.1 uncultured bacterium
CATACAGATGTAGAATCTATACTACTTATATTTTTAATTTTTTCATCGTTACTCATTTGATGTATTTGTTCTTTCATCTTTGTTTCATGAGCAAGTTCTTGATCTGCTTTGTACCAAGGATCTTCTTCTCCAACATATGGGTTACACCAATCATCAAATTCAGGTTGATGAAGAGTAATATCCATTTTTGTTAGATCGATGTTGATAGAATTATCAACACCGCTTGTAGGTTTCATTGATATGTTTCTTTTTCTTACAAAATAAGGAACCTTAACACCTTCTACAACCACATCAACAGATCCTATTAAGGATGTTTGAACTATGTAATCGTCTTTATGAGAACATCCATTACTATTACATTTACCATCTTCAAATACTATATTTAACTTATGATTTTCATTCCATGATAAGTCTTCAAATACAGTTCCAGGAACATCTATAATGGTATGTAGATAATCATCTCTATATACTAAAGTTTTATCTGATTTATTTTTGTCTAGTATATCTTTATCTGTTAGAGCAGGAATATCATATACTTTACCTGATTTAACTCCGCTAACAGTACGTTGATATTTTTCATGGTTATTAAAATTTAGATGGTTAGAGTGTTCAATGCCGTTAAAAGATACCTTAAACTCTGTATTGTAACATCTATGGTGTTTAGTTGAAATTTTTTCTCTAGGATCTAAAGTAGCTTTTACTAAATTAGGGTTACCAGTATAGTACATACAAGCTTTTAAGGTTTTAGGTTGGATATATTTAAGTTTTTCTGAATCAGACATGTTTTGAATTTTATCAGTTATCATCTGAATTCGTTTATTTTCATCTTCTTGAGCAATATCAGGATCAGTATCCTTACCTTTAGAAGGATCTAGACTTTCTTGATCTCCTGATTGATTTTGATCTTGTCCTGGTTCTAATTTTTCACTTTTACTTTTAAAATCAGAACATCCTAAAATAATGAAAGATAAACAACATGTTATTACAAATAATAATTTTCTCATTCCTTCCTCCAATATAAAAACGAAATCGAGGAAGGCTTCGGATAGTTTTGATATAAATATGAGATAAAAGTTAAAAAATATTGTATTCCTTAACTTTTTTTAGCAACTTAGATAAAAGAATATCTCCAGTATCTGTCTTAATATGTACAGCTACTGGGGATATGGGGTCGAAATATATAAGAGATTATAATCCAAGATCTTGTAATTTTTTAATCAGTTGTTTTTGTTCCCCTGTTAAAGTTTTAGGTAAGTTGTATTTTACTACAGCATAAAAATCTGAAGATTTTATACCGAGTCCTTTTAATCTAATTTTAGACCCAGCGTTTACCATAGGAGGAACTTTTACTTTTTTTACTCCTTGTGGGGTTTCTACCTGCTTAGTTGCTCCTAGGAGAGCTTCAGATAGATTAAGTATTAAATCTACTTCTACATTATTATTAGAATCTATTCTGTATGTTGGATGAGGTTCAACTTCTACAATAACGTATAGATCTCCAGGTTCACCACCGTATTGGGAAGGGGCTCCTCTTTTAGCTAATCTTAACTTTGTTCCATTTTTAATTCCGACAGGAATCTTTACATCAATATTTCTTGTAACACCATTATTTAAAGTAAATTTAACGTTTTTATTAGCACCATTATATACATCAAAGAAACTTATCTTTAATCTATATTCCACATCCTGTCCTTTAGGAGCAGATTGACCTTGAGAATATCCTTGTGAGTATGGATCAAAACCCTGATAAGAGGAACTGGAAGAAAAACCTCCTCTTCCTCCTCCAAACAGTGAAGAGAAAATATCAGTAAAATTCATTCCTCCACCAGATGATCCAAAACCGAAATCTGAAAATATAGAAGAAAAGTCTGTATTTTTAAAAATATCTTCCTGAGAATATCTTTGTCTAAAATCTGAAGATCCAAAGGTATCATATTGTTTTTTCTTCTCAGGATCAGATAAAACAGCGTAAGCTTCACTTATTTGTTTAAATTTTTCTTCAGCTTCTTTTTTATTATCTGGATTTCTATCAGGGTGATATTTTAAAGCAAGTTTTCTATAAGCTGATTTAATCTCAGCTTCACTAGCATTTTTATCAACACCTAAGATACTGTAATAATCAGACAAAACATCCTCCTATAACCACTGGTACTTAAGATAGTAATTCTCTGATAAGAAGATAAGATATAATTTGGTTTTGTCAATACGCAATTTTTTTAACATATTAATTTTTTTGAGTAAAAATGATTTGGTTGATTTTTTTTGTGTGAATCTATATCATCTAGGAATCAGAAATAGTGGTAGTTGATTTTGGTGGGGTTGTATTTATGAGAATAAATGTTTTTGTTTTTAAATATATATATAGATTTATTAAAGTAGTTAATTTTTTAGTCATTTTAGTAGTAGCTTTTTTATCTGGATCTCTTCAAGCACACTCTCCTGTAGATTATGGAGTGGAGCAAAGGAACCTATCAGGAACTGGAACTATTAGTTCATTTGGTGCTACTTCATTAATGTATAATCCGGCAAACCTTGGAGTAAATCTTTCTTTAGATGCTCTGGATCCTTATATCGATAACTGGGGAGAGTTTGGTTTAGGATTTGATTTTTCTTATGAACAGTCTTTATCTTATATTGCTTTGGAGTATAAACATCCGGACTATTCTAGACTTACTTTTCATCTTATAGCTCCTCCTACTAGTGTTGGTGCAAGATTATCAGGTAAGAATTGGAATCTAGGAATTCTGTTTGTTCCTCTAGGAATGAATACAAAACAAACTGTATCTAAACTTCCTTTTACTTTGATGTATGAGTTTACTGAACTTATCAATTATTCAACCAGAAAAACAGCAGGAGATATATATTTAGGTGGATCTTATAAAATAGCAGGTTTGTCTATAGGAGCTAGTGTAGATTTTTTGTATGATAAAGAAAAACAAACTATTGAATTCTTAGATAAAGGATCTGGTATTGAAGTTACTAAGAAGGGAAAATTTATTGGATATACTCTTGGTCTACGATATGATTCAGATTCTTTCGGCATAGGTTTTAAATTCAAAGGTAAATCCATTAGAAGATATGATGTAGATAGAAAAGCTCATGGAGGACTTGAAACCGTTATAAGCTCATCAGCTCCAAAACCAGTACGTTTTACTCCACACTGTTATGGTGTTGGTATTTATAAAGTGATTCGTTCGGTTACTTTAAATTTAGAATATGAGTTTGAAGAATTTACCCGAGGGAAATATATCTCGAAAAGAGGACTTGGGGTAGAAGAACCTCGAGAGGTTGCGTATAAAAATGTACATGGTGTGAGCCTTAGTAGTATAGTAAAAGTAATTGAAGGCATTACCCTAATGGGTGGATTTAGTTATTTTACAGGAAATATGGATAAGGGTAAATTTAGAATGGGAGAAGAACCTGGTCGTCAAGGTATGGGATTTGGTGATCTTGAAGCTATTCCTCATATGGGTGTAGGGCTAGGAGCTGGTATGAAGTTATTTAATTTTGATATTCAAACTGGTCTTAGATATTTATTTGGTAAAAAGAGTATATCGGGTAATATTCATGGGGATACTCCAGGAGAAGGAGAGTATAAATTTAGATTACTTATGGCAACTTTTAGAGTTGGTTTTTAATAAGGGATTGAGATTATAATAATCCCTGTTAAATAAATAATAAAAAGGATATAATTACTTTTTAGGAATAAAGGAATTTTTATGTCTATAATTAAAGAAAATATCTTATTTTATAAAAGAAATTATATTCTTGTAGTGTGGTTAGCTTTGGTATTTGCTCTTTCTTTTTCTATGGATCAGTATTCAAAATATCTAATGCAATCTACGATGATATCTTGGCAAGATCCAGATGATTCATCTTTGTATACTGGGAAAAAACAACCTGTATTTATTCTGGGAGATAGAGGTGTTGGAGAAGATGGAAAAAAACATCAGTTTTTTGAACTTAATTTCCAGTACTCTAGAAATAAAGGAGCAGCCTTTTCTTTTCTTGCAAATCTTAAAGATTCATTAAGAATACCTTTGTTTTACCTTATAACTTTGTTTGCAGTGCTTTTGATAGTTCAAACTCTACTGTCTCTTCCTCTTTCTTATTATCTTAGTCGTTATGGCCTAATTATGATTTTATCTGGAGCTTTGGGAAATTGTGCGGATAGGATAACAAGGGGATATGTTGTAGATTTTATCTCTTGTAATTGGAACATACTTGGATTTTCACATAACTTTGCTATTTTTAACGTAGCAGATATATGTATAAATATAGGACTTGGATGTCTTCTGATAGACATGCTTCTTAGAAAGAAATATCACGCAAAGTTTAGTGTAGAGAAAACTTAGGTAATCTAGAAAATCATACTGTAGGTTTCAAGTTCTATTTGATCTCCTACTTTTGTATCAACTAGATTTGCATATAGTAGGTCCGCGTAATATGCAAGAATTCCTAAAGCGTTAGAAAAATCTCCATAACCTATGTTACTAAACAGTTGTAATTTTAAGGATATGTTTCCAAACTCAGAAACACAGAGTTTTACAAGTTGAATATCGTTATTTAATTCCATTAGGGCTTTATAGAGTTGATCTTTTTGAGTCTCATACTCCAAAGGAATAAATGGTTCAACTTCTAGTTGTAACCAAGTATCGGTAAAAGAAATATTTAATGGAAAAGATTTTACCTCAGATTGCCAACCAGTACACCAGATCTTCGTGTCATTCTTGTAGGATACAAACCATTCCCATCCGTACCTTCTTAAATAACCTTCAAGGATCTGCTCATTCATTTAAAACTCCCTTTTTAAACAATAAACGAATAATCTATGGATATCATATCTTGATTTTAAACAAATTGTCAACAATGAAAACCTCCTATATTTTGGTAGTTAATTTGATGATAACACAGATAAAACCATGATTTTTTGTATTTTACTAAAAATTACTAAAAAAACTGGATTTATAAATAGAAAATAGAACCGATATAGAAGGTATGAGACTGTCATTTTTAAAATTAAATGAGTATTTAAAAAGAAAATCTATCCGAGTTGATAAGAAGATTTTCTTAGGTGGAGTAGTATTTTTTATTACTACATTTTTCTTTTTAAGTAATTTTATTCTAAGTAGCCAAATATTTGGTGCTTCTTTGAATTATAATGAAGATTCAGATTCATCGGATTTAATAAGAAGACCATCAGTAGAATTCAATAGTGGAGTTCTCCCATGGGTAACAAATGTTGATTCTGATAAACTAAGATTGTATAAGGATAGTCTTTCTAAGGTGCAGGATAATATGTCTTCATATTGTCTTGAAAATAGAGTAGATCTATCAGAACAAGTTCTTTCATCTAATGTTAAAACTAAATTAAAGAAATTAGTTTTAGGAAAAAGTAAATCAAAATGTCAGTCGTTATTTTTCGAGCCTGTTTGGGTAGAGTATGGGGGAGAAGATTATTTTTTCTTAAATGTGGTTGATCAGAAATCAAACCTTGTATTTCAGGACAATCTAATGATTTCTCTTGAGTATGATTCTAAAAAAAGTAGTAAAGTAAACGATGAAGCTAAAATAGTTCAAGGTATGAATACTTTGTTTGATTCTTTTAAATCAAAACGATTATCTTCCCCAAATAATAGAGTTAAATTATCTGTTCTGTATTCTAACACTGATAGATTCTTGGGATTTTCTCTTCTTATGGAAAATACTATTTTAAATCATGGAGGAGTTAATATAGTACACGGATCATCTAAAGAATGGTTAGATCTAGTGTGGCAGTATCTAAAACCAGAAGAGAAAGATTCTATAAGAAATAGAGCTAATAGAACTTGTAGTCTCTCTTGGTATCAAGACAAGCTAAAAAAAGAAGAAGGTATAATTACTGTAAGTTTGAATTGGAATATGAGTGAATCGGTATTTGTAAATCATGTTGGATCATCTTTTGAGGAATCTTTCTCTTTTAAAAAAGATTCCTCTAAATTAGTACTTTCTAATAAAGATGCTCTAGAGAATCTATGGGAAATTATAGATACTCAACAAAAAGAACTTTCAGTATCATCACCTAAAGTAGTAAAAATAGATAGAGCTTGGGTTTACTTGGATAAAGGTAGAGCTTCAGGTCTTAGAATTTACGATAGATTTATTGTAGGAAATGAAAGTTACGGACATGTGGTAGGATATTATGGAGTAGAAGAAAAACTTAACTCAGATCAAGGGTATCCAATCAGTGAAGGAGCTATTTTATATATTAGAAAAGGACAAAATAAGGTTAGAATTGGACAAGAAGTACGTTATGATCCAGCAACTTATCCAAAATATCCATAGATATAATTATAAAAATAAAAATTAGTACAACTGAGTAATATGGGTATATAATTCACATAAAGGAAGTCCTATAACATTAGTATGAGAACCTTCTATTCTTTCAATAAAATAAGATCCAATTCCCTGCATAGCATAGGCTCCAGCCTTATCCATAGGCTCTTTGGTATCTATGTACCATAGGATTTCATCTTCTTCTAATTTTTTTATTTTTACCTTAGTTTCTACAGAAAAAGTAGAAGTCTTTATCCTATTAGCATTATCCTTATATAGGAGAGAAACTCCACTTATAACAATATGAGTGACACCTGAAAGAGAAGAAAGCATACTAAAAGCATCGTCTTTATCTTTAGGCTTTTCTAAGATTGCATATTTCCCATCAAGAGAGACTACAGTATCACAGGCTATAATTAAACAAGAACTATCAGTGGATAGACTATCTTTAATACGATTGTAAACATTATCTAGTTTTAATCTTGAATTTCTTTGAACATAATCACTGGCAAGTTCTCCAATGTGGGCCTTTTCCTCTACCTTAGGAATAATTACCTCAAAATTTAGACCAAGATTTTTTAACATCTCAGATCTTCTTGGAGAACCACTTGCAAGAATAATCCTGGAAGCATTAATTTTCATAGTAAATACCGGTTATTAGGTTGAATTAATTAAACAGTATAACATATATAATATACCATATAAGCTTCTACATGAGTCCTGAATTGTTGTCTACTTTTAATTTAGAAAAGGCCTATTCAAGAGCTTCAAGGATTGTAGTTTTACTTACTGGACCTTCTCTGATCATAGAAAAAGATCCATCTTCTAGTATTTTTATTAATGTGGATGATTGGAAATTATCTATGTTTATGGAAGTATTTGGAATAAATACGTTTGGAATTCCTTGAAGAAAATTAAGAGCCTCATCCCAACTTACACAAGGATATTCAGCTGTTCTGTTAACTGAAGTAGAAGGAAGTGGATAATCTATAGAATTTAATACTTCCTGCATCCAAGAAAACTCTTCTTTGAATTTAGGACAACGTATAGCAATGGTATTATCTTCAAAAACTAAAGAAGAAGGAGCATTAGTTGAGGCTTTCCATACAACACTCATAGAACAAGGCCATAGTTTTTCTAGTACTTTGTTCCATTTTCCAGGAAGAGGTGTCCAACAACTAAGAGCTCTATCTAAAGAACCTACAAAACCTATAAAAGGTTTATTAGGATTTCTTTGTTTTATATCTATAATCCCTTGATGCCCCTTTGTTTTTAAAGGGTTAAATCCAATACCCGGAATAGTATCTGTAGGATGCAGACATACAAAATCTTTCTCAAGATGTTCTAAAAATTGTTGTGAAATAGTGGACATAGTCTCCCTTCTTGCCAAATCTTCTGCCTTCTATATCGGTTAAATAAATAATTTTTTTATAGTACAGAAACGAGTTGTATATCACAGATAAATGTAAGTACCAAATATTTCCTTTAAAATAAGATTATTTTGTAAAAAAATATATTTTTAAAAAATGGTATTAATTAAAATTAGCTAAGATAAAAATGATACTGATTTAATCAAAAAACAATAAAAAACCTTTTAGGTATTTACAATATAAACCATTTACTCATGGGAAAGTAGAGGATAATACATAGTAGTATAATTATACTAATAATTTAGAAGTGTATCTGTTTAATAAAGTGTTAAAATTTTAGTGATTTTATAATTCTACCATTTTACTATCAAATTGATGTGACTCATAGATTACCAAATAGTGATATAATAAAAGCAAGGGTTTAGGCTTAATTTTTTCTAGTCAATCAAATTACAATTTAATAAAAACTAGTAGAGGTAAGGATGGATTTATCTAAATCTGTTGTACACGGTGTAGCTAGTAAGGATAGTGGTATCTATTTATCTAAAGCTACAGAAGAGTTGTATAAAAAGATAGAATTTTTCTCCAAAAGAGGAGGATCTCTTCTTATTATAACAGGAGAAAATAGAACAGGAAAAACTACATTTGCAAAATATCTTGCAGAGCACCTTAGTATGGATGAGTACGAAACAATACTTCTATCGGTTATGAGCGATGAAGTAAAATCAGGATGGTTACTTCCTAAGGTATGTACAAGATTAGGAGTGGAATTTGGAAATAAAAATTTAAGTTTATCTGAATTTTTATCTACTAAGTTAGAAGAACTTTTTGAAGAAAATAAAAATTTAACTATTATAATTGATGGTGCAGAAAGATTAAGAAGTTCTGATTCTTTTGAAGAAATAGAATTTCTATCAGATATCCAAACCCTTTCAGAAAATAAAATAAATTTTATTCTTCTTGGAGAAGATGTATTACTTGAAAGAATTAAAACAACTCCACTTATTAATAGAATCAGTTACTTTTGTACTTTTCCATTACTAGATAAAGATGAAATATATGATTATTTCTGTTATAGAAGTTCATCTCTAAATGTACCAAAATCACTTATATCAGAAGAAGGTATAGAATATATATGTCAGTTATCTGAAGGTAAGATTGCAAATGTTGTAATGATTCTAGATAACTGCCTTATAGAGGCTAAACTAAAGAATATAGAAAATATTGATAAAAGAATGATCAATGAAGTAGTAGGATCTCATATTCTATTGTTCAAAGAAAATGGAGTAAATCTTTCTCTGCAGGATAATCAAAAATTAGAAAATGATTACAGCCACAACCAAAGACCTCAAGATATAAAAATTCCTATTCCTGATGTTTTCACTCAACCTCCACAACCTACTTATCAAGATGGTAAATCTTTATCTACTCAGCATGGGAGTAATAATTCAAATATTTTAAAACATGATGTTATTTCTTCTCAAAATAAAAGAGGTAGTATAGATAAACTGTTTGATAGTATGTATTCTCAAAGTACAGGTGGTAATAATCCTTTTAGTGAAGAGAATGAAAATAGTCAAAATTCAGTATATGATGCAGATGATGAAGAACAAGAATTTTTAAAATTACTAAAAAAAAATAAAGTAAAAACTTAAAAAATATTTTATACATAAGGATTATTCAAATAGAGAATAAGAATTTAATTATAAAGATATAGATGTAGATTAAATAGATAAGAAGAATTGAAGTTAATGAAATACAAAAAAGCACATATGATATTTATCTTGATAGTGGTACTAACGGTATGTTGGTGGTTGCTATCTTTAGTGCTAAATTCTGACTATATTATTAGTTTTACATCCAAACAAATTAATAAACAACTTGAACAGACAACAAATATTACAATCAATTTTCAAGCTTTAAAATTTGGAGCTTTTCCTCCAAGAATAGAAGTTTATGGACTTGAAGTAATTGGAAAAGAAGAACCAAAACCTGATATTGGAAAAAAATCTAATAACAAAAAACAATCCCCCAATACCCACCAGTCTAAAACCGAGTCTCTATCTTCTAATAACCCTCAACCTTCCAGTGAAGAACAGGTATCTCAGAAAGTACTTACTAAAGTATCTAAATTAAAAGTATGGCCTTCGTTTACAGCTTTTTTATTCGGTAGTTTGAAAGCAAATGTAGAACTAGCAGATTTAAATCTGGCTTGGCCACTTCCTATAGATATAGATAAACTTATAAAATCATCTGATACGTCTGGTACTGAAGATTATTCTAAAGATTCAGATCCTTTAGAATCTATCCCTGTAGATAAGGTGATTATTAGAAATTCAACATTTCTTGTTGATATAACAGATGATGGATCTAGATATAGAGTTAGATCATTTAATTCAAATATTAATGCAAAGATCTCATCCTTAGAAAAGATTAAGGTAGCATTGGATATAGAAAAATTTTCTTTCATGTACGATGATATGAGAGTGATTGAGGATGCAGGTATCAAAACTACAGTATACTGGGATCATAATAGAGTTAGAACATCTAACTTTGAATTAAAAGAACCTAAATTCTACGCTAAAGGAATATTTCTTGGAAGTATTAAAAATGGAGATCATACAGTAGAATTTATTGAAGGTAAAAAAGCAAAATTTAGTTTTGAAGATAGAATTAAACGAATGAAGTCTTCTATATCTTCAGGAATAGAACAAGCTGTAGAAGAATTAAAAAAAATCACCTCTAAAAAATATAAAGATGAACTTGATTCTGATACTGATTCTTTGTTTAGAAATAAATTTAGATCTAAAGGTAAATCAAAAAAACAAACTGATGAATATTTTAGTTTAAATATTAAATTGTCAGTAGAATCAGATTTTGAAACTGTTGGAAGAATCTTGGATCTAGAAAATAGTAGAGGATATTTTAAAAGTGATGAAGTAAGTATTAAAGTAAATATTCCTTTTTCTGATGAAGAAACAGAACTTCAAGTTGTTGCTCCAGTAACTTATACAGATAGTTATCTTATGGGATTTCATCTTATGGACGGGGCAGGAACACTGATAGCTGATACCTCTTCTTTAAGATTAAAAGATATTAATGTAAGTTATTTGAATAAACCTCAAGCTATTGTCAATGGAAGTATAGGTTTTGAAGGACAGGGAGATATATATTTTGAAACCAGTATTATAGGTATGGAGTTTGTAAGGTTAATGAAAGTACTTGATACTACTTTTACTGATGTTATAAACTTCAATATTCAAAATACAGTTGCACCTTTGATTATCTCAGGAACAACTACTCCTTTAAATTTAAGTATAAAAACTTTAGCTGAAGCTACCTCTCTTGATTTTTTGGTGTTAGATAAAACAAGTTCTAAATATCCAAAACCAGATTGTTCTGTAAATTTAGATCTAAAAGTTGATGATAAAGAAGTAGGATTTAATCAAACTCAAATAAAATGTTATGTTATAGATAATAAAAAAGATCCTAATTCTAATTCTAATTCATCTTCTGATAAAGATTCTGATACTAGTACTAAGGTTAAATCTAAATCTAAACCTTCAACCATAGTTTTATCAGGAGGAATAAATTTTAATACAGGGGTTGATTTAGTTCTTGATAGTTTGGATTTTAATTTGGAACTAGCTAAATCATATCTTGATATGCCAACACGTGGTAACTCTTCAGTGTTTATAAGTGTTAATGGGAATGAAACGGTAAAGACTAAAATATTTGTTAAAGGTACAGGAAGTATTAATAACGTAGATTTAGATGATTTTGATATTAAGTTAGAAATAGCAGATGATATAAGGATAATGGATTCAGATATAGAATTTATCAGTAAGAATAGAAAAATAGTAAATGAATTTTATTCAGGAGAGAAAAAACAAAAGGATAACGGAAGGATTAATATTAAAAATATAATTATAAATTCTTCTAATCCTGAAAAATCAAAAATCAATTTATCTGCAAATAATATAGATCAGACTATTATATCTTCTGTAATAACTAATTTTGTTAGTGATGCTCCAGATATTAAATTTGATATAGATAAAGTGGATTTGGATTATACAGGAGATGTCTCAAAATTTGCTACAGGAAAAGGAAATGTATTTGTAAGGTTAAAAACAGGACTTATAGATAAGGATACACTGTTTGATAAGTTAAGTATAAAATTACAACTTAATGAAAAAGAACTATCCTTAGAAAATTTATCATATGAACATAGAGGACTGGGTGTAAAATTAACAGGTACTATAGAAAAACAAAAAAATCTCTACTATGATTTAGAAAAATATGAACACGTATCCTATATAAAAGATTTAGCTAACGTACTTTCTAGTGTAGGTATAAATCCAAAGAGTAATATTAACTTAAAACTTTCTAGTTATAATAAAGAAAGTTTTAAAGGAAAAGCGATGGATCTTCAATCTATACCAGTTATTACAAAATCTCTAATGGATCTTGGTATAGATTCTAAGTTAGAACTACTAGCAGATCTTAACGGTAATTTTTTAAATCCTCAGATTAATTATCATCTTGATATTTCTAAACTGATGATAATGTCAAATCTTAGTTCTTCTTTTAGAGTAGAAGGTAAATACTTGAATCATAAATGGACTAACAATATATATTCAGATGGGAATGAGGTTGTAGGATATTATAATGTAGACTTGAATCATAAAAACTTACCTTATGAATTGAATGTTAATATGAAAGAATTTGATATTAGGTTTTTATTAGGAAGTCCTTTTGCAACAGATTTTAGAAATTATGCATTCTTTTCTGCTTCATTGTCTCAGTCTGGAAGTTTTCCTCTCAATATAGATTTTATGGATCTTTCTATAAATGATCTTAATATAAAATATAATATTCAAGTAGATAATGATTATAGACCTGTATTTGTTTCAATGGTATCTGAACCTTTTAAACTGAAATACAGTAGTGGTAACTGGAATATCATATCTGCTCCTAATATAAGTTTAGAAGGAGAAGGTATAAATGTTGCTTTCAAGATAAAAGCTTCATCAAAAGAAGTAGGATGTAGTTTATTAGGAAAATTTAATCTTCCTACTTTAAAAGAATTTACGGATATAGATCTTGATATCTCATCAGGAACTATAGCAGTGGTTGGAAAAGCAACTTATACTAATTCTTTACTATCATATGATGTAAAAGTTTATAGTGAGGATATGATAAATATAGGGGGATTAAAACCTCCTATAAAAGATCTAGACTTTTTAATTCATCTTAAGGATGGATTCTTAAATGTATCTAAACTATCTTTGAAAAAAGGAACAGGAACACTTGAAGCAAGTGGTGGTATTAGGTTAAAAAGTGCTACTTTAAATCCTGAGGATTTAAAAGATGAGGAATCATCAGCTATAGTTTTAAAACTAAAAAATTTAGATATGATGTATTTTGTTCCAGTGATAAAGAATATAGATACTTCAGTATCTGGAAGATTAAAACTTTCAGGATCTGATTTTCCATTTAATCTGTCAGGTTTTATAAGTTTAGATAAAACAAGTTCTATATCTAATGCTGATATTAGAGATGATTTGGTAAATGCTATCAGAGAATCTTCTTATTCTGTATCAAGTGAGGTTAAAGATGCTCCGATGGTTAACCTAGATTTGAAAGTAGTAAATAAGGATCCTGTACATATTAGTAATAGAAATATGAACTTAGATCTTCTTGTAGATCTTAAAGTAGGAGGAAATGATATCAATCCTTCTTTAGTTGGAACGGTACAGGTAGATAAAGGTAAGATTATATATAGAAGAAAATTTAACGTAACAAACGGTATTGTAAGTTTTGATGAGTATTCAAATCTAGATCCAAAACTAGATATAACGGCAACCTCTTCTATAGATGCATATCAGGTAGGACTGCTTGTAAGTGGACGAGGATCTGATCCAGTGGTAGACTTTACTATAGATCCTGCTACTTATTATGACGGTAGTGTTATATCTAAGATGGATATCTTAAATCTGGTTATGGGAGGAACCTTAAATAGAAATAAATCTACCAGTGCTGTAGATAGTGAGGTTAGTACCGAACAGACAATGTCAGCTGAAGCTGTGAGTGTTATTGCTGGTCAGTTAGAAAAGCCTATAGAGTATATGTTAAGGTATTCAGGACAGGATTTTGTAAAACAAATTTATGTGGATACTTACTTGAATAATTCAGGAATTCCTACTCCAAGGTTAAATTTCCCTATTAATGTAGGTGAAGATCTGGGACTACTTTTTAAAATATCTAATTCAGATTGGAGAGTTTCTGTTGATTATTCGATTGAGGATAGTATCCTAATAACTGGAAGTTATGATCGTCAAAACGATAATGAAGGAATCTTGACTAATGTATATAATCCTGTTGATACCAGTCTTGATGTTAAGTTCTATTTTGCGTTCCCATAGAACTGGCTTTTTTATAAGAGTAGTTACTTTTTTTATCCCGTTTTTATTATTTAATTCTAATGTGTTAGCTTCAGGATGGGGTTTTGATGATGAACTTACTCGTGAACTTAAAGGAGCAGGAGTAAGTGATGAACAATTTAAGGCTTGGTACAATGAATACAGTAGTGATGATATTGAAAATCCTCAAAAGTTCTCCGAGCTTTACTCTAAACATTTAGATTATTTAAGTCTATCTTCTTTGGAAGTTGTGGTATCTAAATCAGGTATGAGGTTAGTTCAGGCTAAATATGTTAGAAAGATATATACTGTTAATGTAAACATAGTTATCTCGGAACTAAAAAAATACCTAGATAGAGAACTGAAATTCTTTTATGGCTCTGAATATACGGATTCAAGTGTTGAAAGAATCGAAAATACAATTAAAAGACAGTTAATTTTTAGAGGATATTATAAACATAAACTTCACTCATCAGTTTCTATTTCTAAAAGTAGTGTTACTGTAAATGTAGATATTGAAATAGATTATCCTTGTACTATTTCTTCTATTAAGATGCCAAATCTTCCTTTTGGTATCTATTTTAACGTATATCAAAGAGATATCTGTGATAACCTAGTAGCTACAGAAGAATTAAATAGAATAAGGGTAAAATTAAAAGATAGACAATATTATGATGAAACTTTAGGAGATCCTAAATTTGAATATAATTCTGAGACTAATACAGCGGAACTAAATGTATCTGGAAGTATTGGAAAGAGAGTAATGGTAGATGTTAATGTTAGTGGAGCTAGATATGCTCTGTCAGATTTATTTAAAGAAGATCCAACAGATATAGATCTAGCTTCCGTAGATATAGCAAGTGTTAAAGAAGAGATAAAATCAGGATATAGATCTTATGGTTATGAAGATGTAGAAGTATCAGATCCTGAAACAAAGGAAGATGATGATACTCGTGAGTATCAGTTTAATGTAAAATTAAATACCAGATATATTTTTGGAGGTTTTGAAATCCACGGTAATAATTTTTTCTCTTCTGAAAAAATTGAAGAGATTTCATCTATGAATTCTATTCTTGATTCATATTTTAATTATTCTAAATTAAAAGAGGGTATAGAATATATTAAAACAGAGTACAGAAAAAATGGTTTCTGGAATATTAAAATATCAGATCCTAAAATTGTAAAAGATACTTCTCTAAAAACTATTAGAGTTATTCTGTTTATAGAAGAAGGAGCTCAAAGGGTTTTTTCAGGTCTTTCTATTACAGGATCTACTATATTTTCTAAAGATTATATATGGTCATTATGGCACACTAAATTATATGAAGGTATAGATTATACTCAGATAAAGTTACTGGAAAGAAGTATAAAAGAGGCCTATATCAGTAAAGGGTATTTATATGCTGATATACAACTTAAAGTAAATTATATTCCAAGTGAAGATGAATCTAAGATAGAAACAGATTTTACTTTGACTATTAAAGAAAACGATCAGATATATGTTGGAAGAATTAGGATAACAGGTAATAATAAGGTTAGAACAAAAGCTATAGAAAGAGAACTTAGATTTAAAACATTTGATGTATTTGATCCTGAGATGATAGATTTATCTCGACGTATTATCATGTCACTAGGACTATTTACTAAGGTTAATTTTAATTATGGAGAGACTTATAAATTAAAGGGCAAACCGGTAGTTGATATAAGTATAGATGTTGTTGAAGGATCTGCTGGAAATGTTTCTTTTGGTCCTGGATGGAGTTTATATAAGGGGTTTAGGTTTTCGGTAGAAGGAGCTTATAATAACCTCACAGGTCTTGCTAGAAAAGTTTTTTCAAGGGTTCAATTAAGTGAAGAATGGAAACAAACTGCTATAGATTCTTCTACTATTCTGGGAAGAACTATCAGTGTAGGATATGTTGAACCTTATTTAAAAAGTCTTCCTATTTCTACTACTGTATCTTATACCGACCGAACTACGGCAGATGAGACAAGACTATATACCAAAACATTTGACTTAACTTTGTATCATAAATTTAGAAGAACCTTTTCTAACAGTGGTATAGGTCTTACTTATAAAAATAAAAGAAGTACTGAAGAAGGTTCCACGGATCAGCAAGATGCTTATTTAAAATATATTGGTGGGGATTATAGGATAGGAAGTATTGGAATATTATTTAATTGGGATAGAAGATCTGATGTATCTTGGCCTGTATCTGGAGGTAATTTATCTACAGAGCTTAGTTTTGCTAGAGAACCTCTAGGAGGGGATGTAGAGTACAATTATTATAAATTTATGTACGCTCATTATTTTGATCTTCCAAAATCTTTTGTATTTGCTATTTCTTGGTCTTTTTTTAAATATTGGAATATACATAGAGGAGGATATACAGTTGTTGAAAATTTCCTTCCTGTATCCCAATCTACTCACCTAGGAGGATCTGATTCAGTTAGAGGATTTAAGGAAAGAAGCCTTGGACCTTATGTACGTTATACTGATTCTGACGGAGTAGGACAATCTGTAAATCTAGGTGGTTCTTCTGGATCTATTTATAAACTTGAACTTAGATATAAGTTTGAATCTTTAGATTTAATTTCAGCACTGTTTTTAGATCTAGGTAATGTCGCGTTTTCTGAGAAAGAAGTATCTTCTTTTAATGACAGAGTTAATGGAGAAAGTACTATTGTTGATAACGTATATTATAACTTCTACGATATATTCTCTCATCCTGATTATATCTGGACTAGAAATTATAAATCTGTAGGACTGTCTTTGGGGTATCTAACACCTCTTGGATCTATTAGTTTATCCTATGGTATTCCTTTGGCTGTTAATATTCCAAAATACGCAGAAAGTGTAGATAGAGCAGATAAAGATTCTAGTTTCATAATGAGAGGAAAAGTTCACTTCAGTATTGGCTCTTCCTTCTAGTCTGTTTTTGTTTAGCTAACTTAGAAAGTATATCCTATCTCCAAAATACCTGTAAATTTAGTAGTGGAATAAGGATTACTGGTAGTATAGAAAGTTTCAGCTATCTCGTCAGGAAGTTGAAATTCGTTATATAGTAGTAGGTATGAAGCCATAATTTTTAACCAACTAAACGGAGTATAGGCTAGCGAAGCATAAGCTATGTTTCTATAAGCTCCTTCAGAAAAAGTATTTTTAGATTCTTTATCTTTAAAAGCAAACGAAGAATAATACGTAAAATCATCATACAAGGACATAATAAGAACTGATGCCACAGATAAACTAAGGTTAGGATTTAGAGTGTAGTATTTATATTGAGAGGTTAAATTATTCGCTGATAGATACAGGTTTGCTCCTACAATATTATGTGTAAGAGAATATAATAAAGAAGTATTTACCTCAAAATCTTCTTTACCTGGAGGAGGATTCTCTTCCTTTGATACTGGTATCGTTGTTTCTAGTTTTAGTTTTAATGTATTTATATCATTAAGATCAAATTTTAGATCCAACCTTCCTCCAGCCTCAAGATCTGCTTCTTTTGGAGGATCTGTATCTTTATTTAAATCATGTTCTGAGTTAAAAAGAACTGATAGGGTAAGAGGCTTTAGGGGGGCTATAGATAGATAAGATTCAGTAGAGAGAGTTTGTAATGGTATAGTAGAGACAGAATCATCTTCGTATTCAAAACCTAGTTTGGTTCCTAAATATATAAAAGAAGATCCTATCCTGTCTAGTCCTGCATAAGCTGTATGATTCATAGATGAGTGTTGAGTTGTTAGATTATTTAGGTTGTATTTAAAAGTGTACTCAGCGTATAAAAGTGCTAACTTACCTAAAGCTGACAGTGGTACATCTATTCTAGGGGAGGCACTAGTTTCTAAAGAAAAATTAGTTTGAAGATCATTTGTAGCTGGTGCGTAACATACTTGAAACATAGAAGCCAAAAGATCTTGTTTGTCATCATCATCTGGATACAATGATTTAACATTAAGTCCTAGGGTAGGTGTAGAGGTTGAAGGATTCTCTGGTTCTGATTTATTTATTTCAACCACTCCACAGGAGTTTACTTTTAGATTTATAGGTAAACTAAAAGTAGTTCTTTTAGTAGATTTAGTGGCAGGTACTTTTAATTTTAAATCCGTAGTTAATTTAAACTTATAATTATAGGAGAGAAGTTCATAAAAGTCTGAGGAGTATTCAGTACTTTCATAATCTATACTCTGAGTAATAGCAGGGGTTAAATCAAAAGAAAAAACAGAAGGTTTATCGCTTTGAGATCTTTTTTCCTTGGTAGTGATCCCAGCCATTTCTGGAAGTTCAGCTCTTGTGATTCTTCTGTATCTTTTCTTAGAAATCATCCTATCTTGAGGACTTAAGGTTGATTCTATATAGTTAATGTAATTATCTCTGTATTCTGCTAGGTTATCAGGAATATTTCTTGCTTTTTTAAAGTTAATAAGAGCCTGAAATAGGTTTTGAGATTCAAAATAAGATACCCCGGTATAAAATCTAGCTATATCTTTTCTGGAAGAAGATTCCGAAACCCTTTTAAAACCACGGATACTTCTTGGATAATCCTTTAGATTATAGAAGGTTACTCCATAATCATAAGCACTTTCTGCATTTAATGATCTAAGATCTCCACCTTGAATAAAATACGAAGCTGCTTTACGATACTCTCCAGAATAGGTGTAAATCCTTCCCATATTAAACAAAGCTCTTTTGTTATTAGGGTTTTTAGCAAGTATTTTTTTTAATAGAACAAAGGCTCTAGTGTATTCTCCAGAGTTTATAAGTTTTGAAGAAGCAGCTACCGTATACATAGAATCGTGGGAAGATTCAAACATATCTCGTTGAGATTTATGAGAATGTGATCTAGGGGCTCCCCATATATTAACAGGAAGAGCTGATAGAAGAATCATCGCACCTAATATTTCTAAAATCCTTTTAACCTGTAACATCCTTGCCCCTTTGTCCTATTTTAGTTCATAAGCTCTATAAAAAAGTATAGAGGATAAAAAATAGGAGATCATCTATAAAAATAAAATATGACTATTTTATATTAAAAGTTATGAAGTTTATACTAGAGGGTATATATGTAACTAGATGGTTTAATTAATGTAATTTTCTAATTTTATTATAGATTATAAAATATGTTTTATAAGAAGTTATATAATATAACGGATCTTTTTAAGGTTTTTATAATTGATTTTATATTATTTTATTGACAAAATAATTTATTAAATATATGTGTAAGGAGTTTTAGGTTATAATAACTCGTAGGATTAATTTTAATTAGATTTCATGATTTTATTGTGAATGGGGGAAGTTATGGCATCTGTAGATTTAAGACCTGGGGATACCTTAAATATAGTATGGAGTTCTGTACAAGATACTCCGCTAGGACGAAGAGAGGTAGAATCAAATTTTTCTTTCTCATATGAAGAACTTTTGATGAGACTTAAAACTAAGGTTAAAGGTGAACATTCTAAACAATCTAACACTGAAGGAGCAAAGTTTTCTAGACTAGTTGCTCTAGCTTTAAATGCACTCAAAAAAGGTAAATGGTCTACAGGTACAGATATTGATAAAAGATTAGTTTTTAATAAGTTTTTTGAAAGATTCCAAGCTTTAGAAGAATTTGAATATAAAAATCTTACTGAAAGATCAAAAGTAGCACTTAAGGATTTTTATAAAGAATCTATCTTAGATGATGATCAACAAAAGAAATTAAAAACTATGATTGAAGCATTAGGAATTAAATTATAATTTTTTTAACCAGTTTTTTGGTTAAATATCAAAAATAATATATAAAAACCGTTGTAGAAGAATTTAGATTCGGCTATGGCGGTTTTTTACTTTTTAATCCACAAGTATAAAAATATATAAATCCTACATTTTTTTTATTCTATATACTAAAATAGTATAAGACTCGTAGATCTTAAGGATAAAGGCGAGATGATGTTGAGTTGGTGTGGTGGCTTAGGGAAGAGTAAGTTTAATTTACAGGAATTATTATGAAATCATTATACCTATCTTCTATAGTTTTATCTGTTTTAATTACCTTGAGTTTATTTTTAAATTATATCTATCAACAAGATAGATCTGATATTTTCTATTTTAATAAAACATATGAAACAAACTTAAAACAAGAAAGTTATATCTTATCAAGTATTAGTTTGGGGATAGCAGTAGATCCAGGACTAAAAAATGCTGTAGAAAATAATTTTACAAATTCAATTAATCAGTCTTTGAAAGTCTATAAAACTACAAATGTTGATTTATTTCTTTTTGATAAAGATTGTCAGGTTATATCTAAGACTTCTACTAGATTAAAAAATACTGGATTTTTATGTAATCAAGAAAAAGATGAATCTTTACCTCAAACAAATGAATCAGGTTCTAATAGTAAGTTTTTTGATGGTAAATCTAGGATTATA
>CACXFL010000150.1 GCA_902766925.1 uncultured bacterium
CCTCCTTTTTTAAAATTTGGTTGTATTAAAATTTGAGTATATCGCTACTTTGGCTAAGTGATCAAACACAACTTTTGGTTATATCTCCATTAAAACAAAATTGTTTATTTACTAAGTCTACTCTTTCTACTGCATAATAATTTTTTAAAGCATTTTTTTAAGAAACCATCGTTCATGAAAGTATCATATTCTTCAATAATAAGATTTGAAGATGATAAATTGTTCATAAACCTACAGAATGCAGAGGAAATGGAATGATTACCAATAAAGTAATTATGGCATTTTTCACTAACAATAGTATAGGCACTTTCAGTAGATATCTGGTCGAGAATTTCATCTATCGATATGATTTTTGACTGATCCATATAACTATAATCTTCAATTCCTAGTATATATTTTTGTGAATTAAATAGATAAATATACCTATTATCAAAAAAAGGCACAGTACTCATTTTTACTAATACACTCGGTATTTTTATTTTTGTAGCTTCAAGTAAAGAAGATCCTATTCCAAAAAGAATGTCTACATGTTCTAATAAGTATTTATCAAGCTCAAGCCCACAAATTTTACCAACCATTTTTATTTTTATGCTTTTGTACCGATTAATGTCTATCAATTTTTCACTTGAACCACATCCAATGATATGAATTATTTTTGTTTTAGTTGTTTCGTACTTTTCATAATTATTTAATAGATTCACAATACTATAAATTTTATCAGATTCTATTCTTCCTAACCATGCAATATTTATTTCAGTAATATTTTTAGTTTTTACGATGTTATTAAGGTTGATTTCTGGTTCCTCGACCCATATGGGTAAATAACTTGCTTCTTCATGAATTCCAATATTCTTATTTATACAGTCTTGACATACATGATCTATTGAGTTTATTGAGTTATGTAAAAAAACACAATTTAGAAATCGTTTCAATAAAGATTCGTTTTTTTTCAATCTATCTTTTAACCATACAGAAGCTTCGGGGTATACACACCAGAATAAGAATTTAATATTTTTTCCTCCGCAAAAATAATCATGAAGGGCCAATGTTATTGGCATAAAAACAATTGAATTATCTGGAATATGATTTCTTTTACCATTTTTATATTTAATTAATTTAATATTTGTACATTCTAATTTCTTCGATATAAAACCATCCTTATAATCTACGTAGTATACGTCGATATTTAAATTTTTAGACACATACCTTGCTAATTCGAACATACAATTTTGGTACCAGCTAATTTCTCTACTTGGCATAAAAAATATTATATTTTTAGGATATCCATATTTATCATAACAACCTGTTTTATATATTATTTTTAAAAAAACTTTATAAATTTCAACGTACTCACTAGATATAGGAGTATTACGTTTAAAATAATTACAAAGTTCCTCATGAACTATATTTAAGTAATATTGCTCATTATCAAAAAAGTAATAACATGCTAAATTTAATTTGATATTTACCAAATTTCGTTTATCTTCAGTTAATGATGTATACATACCATCATTATTCCAGTTATAAACACTCTCTAGGCGATTAACAAAATGCGCTTTTCCTGAATGTAGGTACCACATGTGTCTAAATCCATCAGCCCGTAAGTATTCACCGTATTGAGTCTGGGTTGCTTGTATAAATTTTTCATTTGGCCTGTCTTTAAAATAGACGTTTCTATATATAACTCCACTCGTCTGTACGAATATACCTTTACCAGAATTAGTATAATAATCTTGTAAGCTAAAGTCTCGAACACTATCTGGTATATTCACATTCGAAAAAGATTCGCTATTTCGACATACATTAACATTAGTCATATACATTGAAAAATCTTTATGACTCTCTAAATAATTAATAGCTTCATCAAATTTTCTATCATACGTATACCAATCATCAGCATCCAATACGCTGAAATAATCTGTACCTATTAATAAAGTATAACCTTTAGTTATTGTCTTAAGTAAGCCTTGATTTGTTGCACTTCTAACAATGTCGATCTTTGAGTGATATTTTTCTTGGTAGTTTTTTGCAATTTGATAGGAACTATCAGTAGAACAATCATCCAATACTATCAATTTATACGAATAATTTGTTCTTTGCATTAAAACGGATTCAATAGCCTTAGCTACTGTTTGTTCTTTATTATATGTAGGCATTAAACAAATTAAGTCTACCATACATGATATTCTCCCATCAAATGTGACCTTGAATCTACGAATCACCACACTACCATTTTTAACATAGGTGCCCCCTATACGTCAATAGGTGTCGTATACCCCCAAGATGGATATCATCTTCTGATTTTATATTAGTCTAGAATACTCTCAAAGCATTTTATTTTAATTTCTTGTATAGTTTCAGAAATATGACGATAAACAAAATCTATGTTAAAGGCATGGAAAAACTTTCTGCATAGTTATTGTCCTTTGAATTTCTGCCTCTAGTCATATTTTACTCTATTTATCTAATTTTAAATCTTTTTAAAGCCATCGTGTAGACCTTATAATTATTGTAATAAAGTGTCAGATTTGATAATTTCATTCGTGAGCAATATCTTTAATTTTTGGCTTTAGAAGTTTTAAAATTTGAGTATATTGTCACTTTGGATAAGTAACCAAGCATGATATTAGGCTATATCTCCTCTATGGAGATTATAATTTATTTAAAATTTGAAAATTATCTTTTCAGGCTGAAAGGACGATAAACTTATAGTAAAAGGAAAAAGGCAGATGTATTTATAAAGCGGATTGAATGTCCATGGAAACAATTCGGATAACTTGTTCGTGTCATCGAAGATTCTAGTTTTATCTTCGATTGAATAGATTGTTTTGTAGAACTTTTGTAATAGGGGACAGGAGAATTGTTTTGTTGCGAAATAATTATTGAAACATCGTATAAGGAGACTAGGTGTGTGTGATAAAAATGTTGTAAAAGGTAGTACCGATCGCTTCTGTTTATTCAACCAAATTAGAAACCTTTTTTCTCTGCGCTCTAAAAGGTACTCAATCAAATCCATAACTAATTCTGATAATCGTATTACAAGTTCTGTTTCTGAAATTACTGAGAACAATGTAAGAAATAAGGAACTTATAAATGAACTAAAAAGCCAGTGTGCTACGTTAGCAATTAGATTACAAACTGTTCATTGGGAATTGATTTTATCAAGATTGTATAGTTATCATGTAAATGGCAGAAAGATTAGAATTGGTTTTTATGTTATATTTGACGGTATATTTCCGGCAGCTTCAGTATTTGAAAAGTTTATAGAAGATAAGGATTTTGAAGCATTTATTTTGGTCATACCAGATGTTTCACGTGGTGAAGAACATATGTTGGATCAATTATATAAAACGTACAATGGTCTAAAGAAAAGGTATAAAAATGTTTATATGTCTTATGATGAAAAAACAAGAACTTTTATAGATTTTTCTGATAAGAACGATATAGTTTTTTTTGCAAATCCATACGATATTATGACCTATGAATACTATGGAATTGATACCTTAGTGAATAAAAACAAATTGACGTTATATACTAATTATGGATATCAAACTTCTAATTCGACGGGTAAAATGTTTGGTTTCTATTATTTTAAAAAATTGTGGAAAATATTCTTATTGGATAAACATGAACAAGAATTATTGTTAGCTAATAATCCTATAGCTACCAATGGTCATTTAGTCGGATATAGTAAACTTGATAGATTGGCAAGTATTGAGAAGAAACTAAGATCTAGAAAAAAAATAATCATCGCACCTCATCACACTGTCGATTCAATACGTAAAGATCTTGCATTATCGACTTTTCTCAGTTATTCAAACTTTTTCTTAACTCTTTTTAAAAAATATACAAATATAGATTTTGTTTTTCGTCCTCATCCTCTTTTATGGATACAATTAGAAAGATACAATATATGGACTGAACAACAAATACATGAATATTTAAGCAGAATTTCGGAATTAGAAAACGTTGAATATCAAGGTGGTGGAGATTATCTTGAAACATTTGTAAATAGTGACGCTCTTATTCATGATTGCGGTTCTTTTGCTGCGGAGTATTTGTTTGTAAATAAGCCCTGTTGTTTTTTGTTAAAAAATGATGCCATGATGGATTTAAATTCTAATGATTTTCATAAAAAATGTATATCATTACATTATCCGGCATATAATGAACAAGATATTATAGATTTTATTGAAAACATGGTAATTAGAAATAATGATAACAAAGTACAGGATAGACAAAATTTCGTACAAACTGAACTAATGTTTAAACATCCAAATGTGTCAATGGAGATATATAAACTTATAAAACATGATATAGGAATATGATATATCACTTTTGAAACGGAATATTATGTATTTATTTTTATATGGTAAATTTTTGTAGTATAACTTGGGGACAAGAAGTATATGAAAACAGTCTATGTATGCCTTAGTACAGATACTATTCATGAAGGACATATGAATGTTATTAATGAAGCTAAAAAATATGGTACAGTTATCATTGGTATGCTTACGGACAGAGCTTTGGTGAGCTTTAATAGATTTCCTACGCTGACTGAAAAAGAACGTTACGCTTTATATAAAGGAATACAGGGAGTTGATCGTGTTGTTATACAAGATGATATGTATTATGATAAAATAATTAGTGAAATTCATCCTGATTACTTGATACATGGCGATAATTGGTGTGATGGTCCTGAAAAAATAATTAGAGAAAATGTTGTTTCATTGCTTGCACAATATGGTGGACAGCTGATTGAAATTCCTTATACGAGAAATGAGTCTGTAAAGAAGGTTGATAGAAAATTAATAGAAAAATTATCTATGCCTGAATATAGACGTAAACGTTTAAGACAACTATTAGAAATACGTCCAATAGTTAAAATTTTGGAAGCGCATAGTGGTCTCACAGGCTTAATTGTAGAGAAAACTATAGTGAATAAAGGAGGAAGATTAGATCAGTATGATGGAATGTGGATATCTAGTCTTTGTGATAGCACAGATAGAGGAAAACCTGATATAGAACTAATAGACATGTCTTCACGTATTCGTACTATAGATGATATTATGGATGTTACTACAAAACCGATTATTCTCGATGGAGATACTGGTGGTGTGACTGAACATTTTATGTACAATGTTCGGACCTTAGAAAGAAAAGGTGTATCTGCTGTAATAATAGAAGATAAGATTGGATTAAAAAAAAATAGTTTATTTGGAACTGAAGTTGAGCAAACCCAGGATTCTATTGAAAATTTTTGTAAAAAAATTGAATCAGGCAAACGAGTGCAATTAACAGATGATTTTATGATTATTGCAAGAATAGAAAGTTTAATTCTAGGGAAAGGTATGCAAGATGCACTAAATCGTGCTTTCGCTTTTTGTGATGCTGGAGCAGATGGAATAATGATTCATAGTAGAAAGTCAGATCCTAGTGAAGTATTTGATTTCTGTCATAACTTTAGACAAAATAATCGTAAAACACCTCTTATAGTTGTTCCTACCACTTTTAATTCTGTAAAAGAGGAGGACTTGGCACGTAATGGTGTAAATATTGTTATATATGCAAATCAGCTAATGAGGGCAGCTTTTCCCACGATGAAATATATTGCTGAACAAATTTTGATAAATCATAGAACAGAAGAAATTGAAGATCGTTTAATGCATTTTAAGGATATTATTAGATTGATTGATGAAATATAGGAGATTGAAACTTTGGATTCTAAAGCAATTATATTAGTGGCTGGAATGGGTACTAGGTTAAAACCCAGAACGTTAACTAATCACAAATGTTTAACTAAAGTTAATGGAGTGACAATACTGGAAAATGCATTGAGTAATCTTTATAATCTACATATTAGTGAAGTTGTTCTTGTGATCGGATATCTTGGAAATATAATAAAGGATGTAATTAAAGATTCTTTTAGAGGTATGAAGGTTTCATATGTAGACAACGAGAAATATGATTGTACGAATACATCTTATTCACTCAAAAAAGGGCTCTCTTTTGTAAAAGATTATGATAAGTTGTACATCTTAGAAGGAGATGTTTTTTTTAGTGAAGCTCTAATAAACACTCTTTATCAAGATAAACATGATAATGTATCTATGGTTGAACCGTATAATCCTCGGCTAGATGGGACGTTTGTAGAATTATCACCTGATGGGTACATAAAGGATTGGACACATAAATCGATGAGGGATAGTGGATATGTTTTGGTAGATAAGTATAAAACTATCAATATACATAGGTTCTCGTATGATTTTGTAAGAAATATGTTATTTCCATGTACAGAACAAAGTTGTAAAACCCATAATGGTAAAGAACCTCTAGAAAATATAATGAGAGAAATTGTTAGAAATAATAATAAAGTTATATGGGGCTTAACTTCAAAAGGTAATAAATGGTTTGAAATTGATGATGAGAATGATTTGCTTATTGCAGAAGAAATTTTTAGATAAAATGCAAGTAACGTTTGCTATATAAGAATGTAAGCATTTTATATTAATGCTTACATAAATTGTCAAATGATGAATATTTCTATATTAATGAGGTTGATGTTTGTGGATATTAAAGAAAAATATGAACAATATAAAAACATGCGATTAAATTTACATATGGAACGAGGATGGCCATCGGTTGATCAATTGGAATTGTCTATGCCTATGTTAGATACTGTAACATCTAGGACTAATCTTATACATGAAGTAGATTATCGTTCATATGCTGGTACAGGAGGAATAATACCTCTTAAAATGATATTTGCTGAAATGTTAAAAGTAAATGTCGATGAAGTGTATATTGGCGGAACTATGAGTACAACTATAATGTATGATATCGTCAACAAAGCCATGCTTTGGGGATTAAGAGGAGAAACTCCGTGGAAAGATGTAAAAGAAGTTAGTTTTATATGTCCTGTTCCTGGTTATGAAAAACATTTCAAGATATGTGAAACTTTTGGTATAAAAATGATTAATGTCCCTTTGCAGGACGATGGTCCTGATATAGATATGATTGAAAAATTGGTGAAAGAAAGTGCCAATATTAAGGGTATCTGGTGTGTACCTCTTTATTCTAATCCAACAGGAATCATATACAGCGATGAAAAAATCAAGCGTCTTGCTCATATGAGTACTGCAGCAAAAGATTTTACTATATTTTGGGACAATGCGTACGTCATTCATCATCTTACAGATAATGAGCCAGAGCTTCTTAACATTATCAGAGAAACTGAGGAAGCTGGGTATCCACATAGAGTATTTGAATTTACATCTACATCAAAAATTACATTTCCAGGTGGAGGTGTAGCTGTATGTGTGTCTAGTATTGAGAATATTGAATGGTTGAAAAAAAATTCGCTTTTACAACTTAAGTCAGGAGATAAAGTAAATCAGTATAGACATTATTTGTTTTTTAAGGATCTAGCAGGGTTTAAATCCCATATGATAAAACATAAAAATATTATAGTTAAGAAATTTAAGATAGTAGATGAGATACTTCGCCGTGAATTTGGTTTGTCAGATCTTGTAAAATGGAAGTTACCACAGGGTGGATATTTTGTAGGTGTGTATTTACCAAAAGGGTTTGCTTCTAAAGTTTATAAGCTATGCAAGGATATTGGGGTATATATTACACCTGCGGGTTCTGTGTTTCCATATAATAAGGATGTAGATGATTCATTTATTAGAATTGCACCAACATATTTATCATGTGATGACCTAAGAACATCCATGGAAGTATTTTGTTGTGCAGTAAAATGTGTAGATAAACTAACTAAGTAAGGAAATATATTAAGTACTAGATAAATATAAAGGTAGTATAATGCGTATAGCAGTAATAGGCACAGGATATGTAGGGTTAGTTGTTGGTACCTGTCTCGCGGACATGGGTAATGATGTTATTTGTGTTGATAAAGATGTAGAAAAACTCGAATCCTTAAAGAAAGGCATAATTACAATCTATGAGCCGGGACTAGAGGAATTGGTGAGATCTAATCTAATAGAAAAGAGGTTACGTTTTTCGTCTGACATTGATCAGGCAATTCAATTTTCAGAAGTTTGTTTTATAGCTGTAGGAACACCTCAAAGTGAAGACGGTTCCTGTGATTTGCAATATGTTATGGATGTAGTAAGACATATTGCGAATTCTATGAATGAGTATAAAGTTATCGTAAATAAATCTACTGTTCCTGTTGGTACAGCCGATACAATTGTAAAATATTTACAACAAAACACAAAGTACCCATTTGATGTTGTATCTAATCCAGAATTTTTAAAGCAAGGAAATGCTTTAAACGATTTTTTACACCCTGATAGAGTTATAATTGGTTCGAATTCAGAGAAAGCTACATTTATCATGCAAGAACTTTATGCCCCTTTTTTTCGAACAGGTGAGAGAATAATTGTAATGGATATCAAATCTGCAGAAATGACAAAATATGCTTCTAACTCGTTTCTAGCAACTAAAATTTCTTTTATGAATGAAATTGCTAATCTTTGTGAAAAAGTTGGTGCTAATGTAGAGATGGTTAGGGTTGGTATGGGAGCTGATCCTAGAATAGGTAGTAAATTCTTATTTCCTGGATTGGGATATGGTGGTAGTTGTTTTCCAAAGGATGTAAGGGCACTAATTAAGACAGGTATTGATAATAATTATAAAATGCGTATTGTTGAGATGGTAGATTATGTTAACGTTAAACAAAGAAATATTTTTATGGAGAAAATAAAAAAATATTTTAACAATAAACTAGAAGGTTTAACAGTTGGGGTATGGGGATTAACATTTAAACCTAATACAGACGATATGAGAGAAGCTCCATCTATTACTATTATTAGTAATCTATTAAGTTCAGGGGTTAATATTAAAGTTTTTGATCCAAAGGGATACAAATCTGCTAAATTTTATTTCCAAGATAGAATCGTGTATTGTAAACATCAATATGAAGCATTGGAAGATGCAGATTGTATGTTATTACTGACAGAATGGAATGAATTTAGAAGGCCAGATTTTATAAGGATTAAGTCTTTATTAAAAAAACCAATAATTTTTGATGGAAGAAATCAGTATTGTCGTGACAGATTAAAACTTATGGGATTTGAATGCTTTCAAATTGGGAAAATATAAAGATGCTACAAATCTTTTTCTACAAATAGCTAAATTATTGTTAACATGCATAGTAAACTTCTCTATGAGAAAGGTATAGTATTTCTGACAACGGTCACGGTAGTTTCTAAAACGATTCAGAGAGGTTGTTTAATGGATCAAATGGGGTTGTCTAGTTATTGTAATAAATTGTCAGTTTGATACTTTCCTTTATATATGCTACTCTCATTTTGACGATTAATTCTATTAAAAATAGAATATATCGTTGCTCTGATTAAGTAAATAAACAGAATTTTCCACATGTCTAGTAAAAGAGGAATTAATGTATACGCCTAAAGTATCGATTGTTATGCTCCTATATAATAACGAAAAAACTATAGAACTAGCATTAGAATCAGTTTTGATGCAAGATGTAAATTTTTCATATGAAATTATAGTTTTAGACGATGCTTCTATGGATGGTACACTCAAAATACTGGAACAATATACACGGAATTATAAACAAATACGATTAGAAAAACATAAAAAAAGTATGGGGGAGGCTGTTTCCTTTTATGATGCACTGTGTGTGTCCAAAGGCGAATACTTTTGTGTTATGAATGGAGACGATTATTATACTGTAAAAAATAAGTTGCAAAAACAAGTAGATTTTTTAGATGGGGATAGGTGTGGAAAATACGTTGCCGTAACTCACAAGTGTCTCACGCTTAATTCGAACTTTGAATTTAAAAATGATTCTGAATTATTTTCTGGAGAACATGATTGGTCATATCTAGATTTATTAAGACAAGATTTGTATTCTCACGCTTCGACGTATATGTACAGAAATATATTTAGAAATAACGTACCAGAAAAATTCTGTGAAGAGATATATTCTGGTAATAATCCTAGGATCTTTATGCATATGTTGTATTCTAAAGGAAAAGTTAAACAACTAAATTTTGTTGGATCTGCATATGTTCAAAGAGAAATAGAATGCAAAGTAAAAAGCTCCGATGAAATTAATGAGAATAGTAAGGTATTGATGTTAGAGAAGCTTGGTTATAATTTTTCTTCGCAACTAGAAAAGGATATATGGAATGCATATAGAAGTAAAAATGTATCAAAAAGAAATAGTGAATGCCCTTATTTTCCAAGCGAGTACTATATAAATAAACTGTACGATTTATCTACTAAATATGCTTTTAAGTTTAGTGATTTTGTTTTTCAACAGCTTTATAAGTCCGAATTTATCGATAGTTTTTGTGAAAGTCTTGGTTTCATCGAATGTACAAGGTTAGGATATAGACCATTTAAAGTTGTATTATCAAATCAAAATTGTATTTTAATCACAGTTTCAAAACTTACCACAAGAGGAGGTGGGGTATTTAACGAAATAAAAGAGATCATTAATATCTATATTAACTCTAACGTGTACATTTTATGGACAGATTTGGATGATGAAAAAGATCTAAATCCAGATGTGAAGGAGGAACTATCCAAATTTACTAATTTGACTTGTATCTATGGTCAATCATCAACCGTTAATAAACTTTCAAATCTATGTTCGAAGATAATTAACATTGCACCATCAAAAATTTATCACTACTGTGGCCATAACAATGTTTATTTAGTTGCCATGATTCAATCCATGATATCAAAAAATATTTGTGTTTTTTCGTTTGATCACGGGTTTTCATTAGGATTAGATAATACAAACTACAATACTTATATTACCAAAAGAGTATCGGATTATGAAATCTTATCTCATGAATATGGTAAAAAAGTAATATATATCCCATGTTGGAATACTGATAAGATTGGGAAGAATATGTATGTACCATTTAAAGGACATAAAAATTTAATAACCGCATCTGCAGCTGCCAGATATTATAAATTATCTTACAAAGGCGGATTGTATATTGACGCTGTTGCATCTTTATTACAAAAGACTGGTGGAAAACATATACATTATGGGCCAATTCCTGATGAAGAACGAATAAAAATATATGCAAAACTCGATGAATTTGGAGTAGATAATAAAAAGTTTTTACATATTCCTTGGGCTAATAATTTGCCAGAATCTCTTTTAAATGAATGCGTAGATGTCTTTATTGAACCTTTTCCAACTATTTCATATAAAATTACATTAGAAGCTTTGAGTGCTGGAGTTCCAGTAATTACTCATAAATCGAATCTTAGAATGGAAATAACGGATTTCATATATTCTGGATATTTAGAATGGTACACAATAGAGGATTTCATAAAAACTCTCTCTGAACTAACAAAAACAGATCTAGAAATTCATTCTAGATTGTCACGGAAGTATTATGAAGAGAATCATTTACCTTCTGTATTGCAAAAAGTTTTTACTACAGAAAAAACTTTAAAAATCCAAAGTCATATATCATTTTGGGATAATAAGTTAGTGGATATGTACCAGATAGATAATTTATTTAACACAGATTTTGTATTTAATGAGTGTATACTAGATAAAGATTTGATCCCGAAAGATGATAATTGCGTAAAAAAACAGCAAGTATCAAAAATAAAAAGATTTTTTGAATACCTATCTTTTAAACACCGTTATAAGGAATTTATCTATGGAATATTTTTAATTATTATACAGATACCTTTTTTAGACGTGCTAATAGATTCTAGTATTAAACAAAAGTTATTAAATAAAATTATAGAACATTATAAAGTTGAATAGGCTTAGAAGCAAAAGTTTTATAGATATTGTGATTATTAGTTATTGGAATTTCTCAAACCTTCCGACATACATTGATTTCATTTTTCTACATTCTCTATCCAATAATTGTAATTACTATCAAAATTCTCCAACCCGTAACGTCTAGACCATATAACAATTCCCCAGATCTTGGTAACACTTATTTATATCGTAAGACGTATAACTGGAGCAAAATCACCCTTATGTACGAAATAAATTTTTTCATTTTTTCCTCTCATTTACAAAATAGTAGATACACCGTATGTAAAAGGTCTATGAATTTAGAGATAGAAAATCAAGGTATCTTATACTTTGAAATTTCAGAAAGTTCTGGACAAAAGTACGATGATTATAAATGATGAGAGGTATAAAGGTTGTGGTGTCGAATAATAAAGTTATGCGAAGTAATAAAAGTAGGTTAAGATGAGATGGCAGGGTCTATGTATGAGATTGAATATCATTAAGCCAACTTGAAGAGATAATTTAAGCATAATAACAGGCATAAGGGTTAACAACGTCAATATATTATGAGATTGTATTATAAAAATGTATACAGGGAGAATAGATATAATGAAGGATTTCCTAAAAATGTCAAAATACGCAGGTATGAGGGAAGATTTAGTACAAGCTGGTGGGGGAAATTCTGCTTTTAAAATAGAGCCGAACAAGATGGTTATAAAAGCATCAGGTTATCAATTGGCTGACATAACTGAAACAGATGGTTATGCATTAGTTAATCCAGAGGTTGTTCGTGATGCTTTTTTAAATTGTGATAATTTGTATAATATGACAGATAGAGAGTCAAAAAAGATATTAGACAAGGCATTTATAAGAGGTGAAAAGCCGTCTATAGAAACATTTTTACACTCTGTTTCAGGAAAATATTCACTTCACACTCATCCCGTGGTCGTAAATGTAATTGCATGTAGAAAAAAAGGCTTAGAAATACTTACCGAATTGTTTCCAAAAGCACTAATTGTTCCATATGCTACTCCTGGAGTTGAGTTAACTAAAGCTTATTTTGATGCGTATAAAAAATATAGGGAAAGTTACGTCAATAAACCTACAATTGTCTTTCTTATGAATCATGGTTTACTTGTTAGCGCAGAAACAGCTGATGAAGTTATAGCAATAACAGAAGAAGTTACCATCAAGCTAGAGAAATTTTTAAATGTTGATTTCTCTGCTTATCATAGAATCTGTGATCTGTTGGAACTGTATTATGATGGAATTGTATGGAAAGTATCTGATGAGAATGTGCTAAAAACTTATAGGAAATTGCATGGAGGATGGGAACATTTTTTTTGTCCAGATTGTGTAGTTTTTTTGGGGAAAAAAATGTATTCCATAAGTGGTGTGATTGATTTAACAGACTACGGATTATTTGTAGAAAAGAATGGATATCCGGTAATTATCGAGTATATGGGTAATTTATATATTCATGCATCATCTGTAAAAAAAGCGTTGGAAATACAGAGTGTTTTAAGTTTTAGTGCACAGGTCATTGCTATGAACGATGGAATTGATGTCGAATTACTTAGTGAAGAAGAAAAAAACTTTCTTTTAAATTGGGATGCAGAAAAATATAGAAGAGAAATAAAATAGAAATAGGGGAGCGAAAAATGCAGATTATTATTCCTATGACAGGATTTGGTTCTAGATTTGTTGCAGCGGGATATAAAGAATTAAAACCATTTATACAAATACAAGGTAAGCCTATTATTCAATGGATAGTGGAAGGAATGTATCATGATGAAAAAAATATAATATTCGTAGTTAGACAAGATCATTTAGATACTATTCCAGATATGGAGAAGAATTTAAAAAAAATTGCACCAACTGCCAAAATTTTTGCAATTAAGGATTGGGTAAAAAGAGGCCCTGTGTATGATGTATTAAGAGCTTCATCTGTTATAGATGATGGTGAGCCTTCGATCATAAATTATTGTGATTTTTATATGACATGGGATTACCATAAATTTAAGAAAGATGTAATTACAAGATGTTGTGATGGAGCTGTACCTTGTTATACAGGATTTCATCCACATCTTTTAATTGACAAGAATTATTATGCATCTTGTCTTACCGATGAAAACAATGACTTGATTGAAATCAGAGAAAAATACTCATTTGAAAAAGATAAGACAAAAGCTAAACATTCTCCAGGTGTATATTATTTTAAAGATGGGATTACACTAAAGAGATATTGTCAGGCACTAGTTGATTCAAACGAAACTTTAAATGGAGAATTTTATGCAAGTCTTCCATACAATTATATGGTAAAGGAAGGGAAAAAAGTTTGGGTTCCAACAAACGTTGAAAAATTCTGTCAGTGGGGAACACCAGAAGATATGGCAGATTATTTATTTTGGACTGAATGTACCAGGAGGTTTAGTTAATGAATATAATTATTCCAATGGCTGGAGCAGGTCAGAGATTTGCAGATGCTGGTTATAAAATTAGTAAGCCAGCTATTCCTACTACCGATAGAAGAACAGGGAAAATGCTTCCTATGGTAGTTTGTGCAACAAAAGATTTACCTGGGGTTAAGAGCGATGGAAGCAATATTACTTATATAGACAGGACATTTCATAAAAAAGATGGAGTTGAAAATGTAATTAAGGCACACTTCCCAAATGCGAATTTTATTACAGTAGATAGACTTACAGAAGGACAAGCATGTACATGTATGCTCGCAAAAGAGCAGATTAACAATGATGAACCATTACTTATAGCTGGGTGTGATAATGGCATGGTGATTGATGAAGTTAAGTTTGAAAAGATGACGAAAGAATGTGATGTACTCGCTTTTACTTATAGGCATAATCAGGCTGTATTAGCGAAACCAGATGCATATGGATGGATGATAGTAGATGATAAAGATCTGTGTAGGATTTCTGGGGTATCTATAAAGAAGGCGATTTCTAATACACCCATGGAAGATCATGCTATTGTTGCAACGTTTTGGTTTAAGAGGGGAAGTGATTTTGTTAGAGCAACTGAAAAGATGATATTAGAAGATGATCGTGTAAATAATGAGTTTTATGTTGATCAGGTGATGAAACATTGTCTTGAATTAGAGATGGATGCACGTGTTTTTGAAATTGAGAGATACATTGGGTGGGGTACACCAAAGGATTATGAGGAATATGAAGCAACATTGAAATACTGGAAAGAATTTACTGATAGTAAAGGGTTTATACCAGCGAATTAGAATTGAAAGGAAGAATTGTGATTGATAAAATTAGGAAGATACCTAAATTTTATATATTTATTTTGATGATAACAGCTTTAAAACTAATATTAATGGGGTTATGTTCATCTGATTATCAGGATAAGTTGTTCTTGCCGTTTATTACTGATTTTGTAACGAATGGCGGGAATCCATATCAGAGGTTTTATAATAGCAGTGTTATAAATGCATTTCCGTATCCAACGATGATGTTATTTATACAAACAATTCCTGGATTTTTTATCTCCGCTTTTAATGTTGAATCTATATTTTGGATTAATTTTTTATTTAAATTGCCAAGTTTGTTTATTGATATATTTGCACTAGTATTCCTTTCTAGGATATATAAAGACAAAAGAGAGTATGTTGCAGTGTTCTATTATGCATCACCAATAATCTTTTATGCGGTATATATGCATGGTCAATTAGATATACTGCCAACAATAATTATGTTAGCTGCAATATTTGTAATTTCATCGAAAATTTCGTATCGATTGTTATTAGGTGCATTATTAACAATTTTGGCATTATTATGTAAACTACACATATTAGCTGTATTGCCAATAGTTGTGTTTTACATTTTTAATAGAGATGGTTTGTCGAATGCAATCAAGTACTTATTAACTGTTCTTCTTGGAACTTTTATAGGAATAGTACCTTTTTATTCAGAAGGATTTAAACATATGGTGTTAATGAATTCTGAACAAAGTGTATTGATAAAAGTATATTTAGATTTTGCTACGGTTAAATTGTATATACCAATTTTATCGGTATTGTTGGTCTATCTAATGATTTTTAAGTTGAATTTTATCAATCAAGAATTATTTATAAAATTTTGTAGTATGGTATTTGCTATATTTCTTGCTTTTTGTCCTCCGATGCCTGGTTGGTATGTTTGGATTGTACCATACATAGCTGTTTTTTTCGTATTAACTGATAAAGAAAAGTATAAGAATATTTCTATATATGTTTTTTTAAATTTTATATATCTGTTGTATTTTGTTATGTTTCATAATCGAGGAGTTGTGGATTTATATTTGCTTGGCACTGATATGTCATATCTAAAAATCTCGAATGATACTTTGTCTAATGGAACATTTACTGTACTATCTGGGACATTATTGTATATAGTTTTTTCTATGTACAAATTGGGAGTGTTAAATAATTCATTATACCGCAGGAAAAATATACCTTTTACAATTGGTATAGCAGGTGATAGTGGTTCTGGAAAGACAACAATGATAAGTGTACTTGAAAAATGCTTGGGAAAGCGTAATCTTTTATTTGTGGAAGGAGATGGTGATCATAGATGGGAAAGAGGAAATAAAAACTGGCAAGAATTTACTGCTTTAAATCCAAAGGCTAATTATCTTTATAAACAAGTAGATGATTTGAAACATTTGAGAAACGGGGTATCGGTTAGTAGAGTGGATTATGATCATTCTACTGGTAAATTTACGGAAAAAAAGAAGAACCGTATTAAGAAATATGTATTGCTATGTGGATTGCATGCACTTTATTTGCCTCAGACAAGAAGAAATCTTGATTTAAAAATATATATGGATTCTGAGGAAAACTTGAGACGATTATGGAAAATTAGACGGGATGTACGTGAAAGGGGTTATAGTATTGAAGCTATAATAAAACAGATTGATGATAGAGTACCCGATGCCGTTAAGTATATTTATCCACAAAAAGAATATGCTGATTTAGTAGTTCAGTTGTATGATAGAACGCTGATTGATTATACTGACATTAATCATGAAGTAAAGATGAGTATTAAGATAACAGTTAGTTCAGCTATTAATGTAGAGCCACTGGTTGATGAACTTATAGCAAATGGTTTGAAAGTGGAATATGATTTTACAGATGATTTAAAACAACAAATCGTTGATATTGATGCTGAAGACCTTGAAAACATGTATTTGCCAATTGAAAAGATTGCAAAGATTATAGTTCCTCAATTAGATGAAATTACAAGAGAGAATTTGGATATTAATCATTTCAGTGGAAAAGATTCGATACTTACTCTTTTTTTACTACTGCTAATTAGTACTAAAATGAAGGAAGAATTATTATGATTCAAGGCGTTGTCTTTGATTTAGATAACACATTATATGATTATGAAGTTTCCCATGAAGCAGCGATGGAAGCTCTATCTGAGTATGCTTGTACAAAGTTTTTAATAACAAAAGAAATCTTTAACGATTTTTTTGAAAAAGCTAAGTTAGATATAAAAAAACAACTTGGAAATGTTGGGGCATCTCATAATCGTATGTTATATATGCAACTTTTTCTCGAACAAATAGGAGAAAAACCAGTAATATATGCATTGGAACTGTATGATATTTATTGGAATACATTTTTAAAGAATATGAAAGTTTTTCCTTATGTTTATAGGTTATTTGATGAATTGAGGAATAGAAATATTTCTATATTTATGTTAACTGATTTAACAGCTTGTATTCAGCATAGGAAATTAAAAGAAATTAAACTAGATGAGTACATAAATATAATAGTTTCCAGTGAAGAAGCAGGGGCTGAAAAACCTGCAAAAATCGCTTTTGAAAGGTTGTTATCAAAGGTAAAATACGATCCTGATGAATTGTTAATGATTGGTGATAGTCTAGTTAAAGATATAGATGGAGCACAGAATTGTGGATTAAATGCACTACATTTTAGGAAAGAATATCAAAATGATATGGATAAGAGGAGTCTGGATTTTATAGATGAAATTAATAAATTGGTGTAAAGAAAAATTTGATATTAAAGAATTTCTAAAGTTTTTGGTTGGAGGGGGATCTGCAGTATTAGTGGATGCAGTTGTATATGCTCTATTAAAACAAAAAATTGATATATCTGTTGCTAAAGCAATTTCGTATGTAACAGGTGCGATAGTAGGTTTTATTATTAATAAACATTGGACTTTTCAAAGTCAAAGATTTAGGGTATCGGAAATTATTAAGTATATTATTATTTATGCTATATCCGCATTAGCGAATACAGGCGTTAATAGTCTGGTTTTGTGGATTATTCCAAGTACTGTTTTTGCGTTTTTATGTGCAACAGGAACTAGTACAATATTAAATTTTTTGGGACAGAAGTTTATAGTGTTTAAACTATAAATATGAGTTTCTATGGAAGTTATTATTTGTCTCTACTCCAAAGATCTACCAAGTTGTGTTCATTTATGAAGGTAGACACAATCTCATCGGATGAGTTAATCAATTGATCTACGAATGAAAATAAAAATATCATAGTGAAATAGACCTTTTTAGTGTTTTTAAAATTAATAAAATAAGTAATAATTGAGTTCTAGATTAATTTTACAAGGAGCTATTCGTATGAAGTTATCAATAGTTGTACCATGTTATGATGAAGAAAAAAATATACCATTAATATTAGAAAAATTTGATTCTGTAATTAAGAGAGATGATGTAGAAGTAATTTTAGTTGATAATGGATCTACTGATAATTCTCCAGAGATACTACAAGAGATACTTCCAAAATTTGATTTTGCCAGAAGTATTAGGATTGAATTAAATCAAGGATACGGTTTTGGGATTCTTCAAGGATTGAAGGTTTGCAAGGGAGATTTTATTGGATGGACCCATGCAGATATGCAAACAGATCCAGCAGACTTAATAAAAGCATTAGATATTATTGAAGCCAATGGAAATGATAAAAACTTATATGTAAAAGGTAATAGGAAAGGACGTCCTTTATTTGATCAATTTTTTACTACGGGAATGAGTCTTTTCGAATCTATATATATGAGAGAAAAACTCTACGATGTAAATGCACAACCAAATGTTTTTAGTAAAGAGTTTTTTGAGACATGGAAGAATCCTCCAAAGGATTTTGCTCTAGACTTATATGTACTTTATATGGCAAGAAAGGCTCATTTAAATATAAAAAGATTTGATGTATTATTTCCAGAGAGAAAACATGGGCAGTCTCATTGGAATAATGGAAGTTTAAAAGCTAAATGGAAGTTTATAAAAAGAACACTTGAATTTAGTGTAAAATTGAAAAAATCTGGAATAAAGTAGTGAGGGTTGATTATGGAATTTATCGCACACAGGATAAATACAGTTGAAGAGTTAAGAGAGATCCCTAGTGAATATGGTGTGGAATTAGATTTAAGGGATGATTTGAATGGGCGAATATACATTCAACATAATCCATTTGAATCTGGCGAAGATTTTGAAGAATATGTCAAAGAGTATCATCATGGAACCATGATTTTAAATATAAAAAGTGAACGTATTGAATTAAAGGTATTGGAAATATTATCTAAATATGATGTTAAATCATACTTTTTTTTAGATTCATCTTTTCCTATGATTTGGTATTTAAGTAACCATGGAGAGAAAAATATTGCATTGAGAGTATCAGAAGTAGAAGGTCTTGATACAGCAAAAAATATGGCTGGAAAAGTAGAATGGATATGGGTTGATTGCTTTTCAAAAATTCCTATAGGGAAGCACGAGGTAGATGAGTTAAAGTCATTAGGTTATAAGTTGTGTTTTGTATCTCCAGAGTTGGAAGGTAGACCAGAGGATATTCTTGTATATAAGGAAGAAATTATGGATAAAGGAATAGTCTTTGATGCTATTTGTACCAAATTTTATAATATATCAAAATGGAATATTTAGTTATGAGTTTTTTTAACATGTAAGGAGATATGGTACTTGAATATGAAAAAAATATTGGATATTACATGTACTTATTTGTTCTATGTACTTGTACTGGCTACTGCTATTTTGGTATTTGTTGAAAATTTTATTTTTTGTACTTATGGGGTGTTGCCTCTAAGAAGTATAGATGATGCTGCTTTTCAAACGAGTCTTTTTAATTATCACAATGGTTCATTGATTGAACTTTTATCACTGAACGATTATGGTTATGGATGGATATATTGGTTTCCAATGGTATTACTAACATTACCAGCGCATTGGATAGGCTTATATTCGGGAAGTACATGGTTATTATGTGTAATTCCACGAATGTATTCACTAGGTTTTAGTTTGGCTTCGTGTTACGTTTTTTACAAAATAGTCTCGCTATATACTAAAGATGGTAGTATTCGCAAACTTGTTACGTTATTGTTACCTTTGTTTCCAACGGGTTGTTATTTGGCTGGCAGATTTAGTACAGTTCCGCAAGTCACTTTTTTTTCATTGTTGTCATTTTACTATCTTGTTAAAAATGAAGAATTAATGGAAAAAGATCTTAGGAAGTCACTTATATTTTTTGCAGTAGCTATGGCAACTAAAGTGTCTGCTATTTGTATGGCTCCTGTAATCGTTTTTTTAGTTCTTCTTAGAAGCCATTGGAAAATAAGAAAGAATTGCTATATTTGGATAAAAGAAATTTTGCTATCTGTAATAGTAATGATTTTATTAATGAATCCATCGATTTTAGTGGCTATATTTTATAGAGATGGTTTTTTTAAATCGATTGGAATTCTCAAATATTACTGGTTTTCAAATTCTAATACATCAGGTTTGTTGTTTAACAACTTACATGGGTTGCTGAACTTCTGTTACAATAGCATTACTGCTATTTCATTAATAGCCTGTTGTGTTGTAGTAAACTCTTATGAAATAACGAAATTTCTTAAAGATAAAGATTCTAAATATCTTATTATTCCATTTATTACATCAGGATTAGTAATGGGGGTGTTATATCTTTGTATTACAATTAACAAGAATGTATTATATGTATGGCTGTACGCTCATTCTATTGTATGGATTCTACCATTATTTTATGCAATTGCATATGAAAAATTCTGGAGAAGAAAAAGATTGTATTGTTATACATCTAAAATATTTATTATTTTGCTTGTAATAGGGCAAATGGCTTTTATGTGTGGAGTCAATAATCCAACTAAAGAGTATTCACTTCTAACATATTATAACAATAGAATTAGATATAAAGATATTGAGGAATCAATTAATAATATACAGAATGTAATAAACAAATTAAATATCTCTAGTATATCGTTATACACTGATAAAATTTATTTCACGGTTGCTAACGGTTATGATATGAAGGGGAAATTTAAAGACTCTAGATGTATATGGGATGATTTTGGAAAAGGTTATCCTGAAGACAGAAATGTTATAGTTCTAGATAAAATGGCTATAGGTTTTCTTTCTAATAGTGAATTTGTAAAACTTATTTCCTTTAAACCATCGGATATAGTAGAACAGTTTAGACTTGATAGGGCAAGTAGAGAAAAACTTTTGAAAGAGGGTACTATGGATGGACGAAAATGGCGCCTTATATATGAAGATAATAATTGTTATGTATATATAAGATTGAATGAATAGGTAAAAACAGGGAAATAGCTGAATTTAACTTGCAATGGATATCTATACATGGTTGAACCAATTAGTTATTATTTTATAATAACTTTTTATGTATGTTTATAAAGTTTTAACCCAAGATATTTATAAAATCATGATAATCATGTTTTGACTTTTTTAGTGATATAATATAATTTAAGGTATGCCCCTTTTTATTGTATAGAGATATAACACTCCGCCTTAACCTAAATAAACTAAAAGCATCCTGGTATTTAGGAAAATCATTTGTGAAAAATCTTAAGTTTAACAAAATATGTGATAGATCTACTACTTTTTGATAAATAACAAATAAAACTTTCCTTCATATATACACTCATATTCGTATGCATCTAATACTGGATGATCCACAAAATTCATCCTATCTTTCCAATCTTCATGATATTTTTTATACATATTATACTGATTCAACCATTTTTTATACATCACTATAGCTTTTGGGTTATTATTCTTTATAGATATTTTAAAATCATGCCAAGCTGTTTTGATAGAAACATTTTTATGCTCACGTTTAGATTCATTTATAAAATGAGGAGTAGACCCATCAAATTGAATTACATATTCTTTATTTCTGAAAGTATCATCAAGCAGTTGCTTCATTTCTAAAGACTCGTGTTGTTCATTTATTGTATTCTTTATTGAATAATAATAACGTAATATACCATTTTTATGAAAAGCATTTGCACAAATGTAAAAAATCTGAGATGTAAAAAGGAAATAAATGATTATTATTCTTAGCTTGGAAGAGATTTTCTCTAAAAGTAACAATCCCAGTGGTAGTACAAAACAAATACAGGTATAGTAATATGTAATAAACAATGGTCCGTGATTTATTCTATAGCACAAAAGAGATACCGCTATCACGTATCCTAGAATATAGGCGATATAATCATAAAATTGTATATCTTTATCACATCTACGCTTACATTCACTATAGAACGTAAATACTGTTGTTACTAGCAACATAACAAAAAGAATAACGAATATTGGCCAAATGGTGTAACTGTGTATGATTCCTTTTTGAAAGTTTATGATAAAACTAGATTCTCCATTACTACCAAATGTTGTAGCCCACTTAAACATGTTGTATAGGTTTACCCATTTGGAGTGATCAAATACTCCAATATACACGTTTGGGGATATTAAGAATAAAGTAAAGAATATAGATAAGATAGTCAAAGGTAAACAGCTTTTCCAGAAAAAATGGTTTAATTTAAAATTAAAACGACTTAGTAATAATAATCCCCATATTGGAAGAATTAAAACAGCCGTAAGTTTTATTCCAATAGCTACACAAAGGCATAGAAAAGATATGTATAAATTTTTTTTTTCAATTAATCTGTTTTTTGCTAATGCATAGACTGCGCAAATAGCAAAAAACTCAACATGGGGATTGCAACTAAATAGAAGTCCATAATACAAATACGTAGGAAATAGAGGTAATAAAAAAATGTATATGGATTTTAGTAATTTGTCTTTTGTATATAACCCTACTAATTTATATGCAACACATACTGTTGCTAAAGTAAATACTAGTGAAACCAAACGAGGTGTTACACATAACACCCAACTGATATTATAAAAATAACACAATAACCACCCAATAGAACAATACAAAGTGGCTACTATCCAGTATATCCATCCATAGCCATAATCATTCCAATTTAATAATTGTGATAAGTCTTTCATGTGTGAATTTATAACGTAATGAAAACACAAATCATCATAATGTCGAAAGGATACTAAATCTATGTCTTTTGATCCGCAGAAACACTCCCAAATTGCCAATAATATAAACAGAAAATATACGGCATATATAATGTATAATGATTTATAGCTTGTTTTCTCCATACTCTAAGTTGTATTTAATAATTCAGTTCAAACAACAATACATCCTAATCCTAACCAGCCACTAAAAAATGATGGATAATACTATTCATCGTTTGAAATATCAAATCCGAAAATTTATCACAAGTACTATTTTGTTTTGAGGTACAAATTATAGATACTTTTTTAATAAATGAATAAGCTCTATATTAGAAATAAATAAATTGTATTCTTATAAGTTATGCAACTATTATTAGATAATTACACTGATAGATAACAATAAGTATAGATCCTTTTGTAACAGTAAGGCATATAAAGTAAATTGCATTAAATCAACTTGTTTTACTTACAAAACACGACCTTTTTCATTAAATAAAAAGACAGTAGAGCATTAGGAAGTAACAAGATTAAATAATTAATATATAAGTTCTCGAGTCCTAAAATTAATAATAATTTCAAAGACAGAACACTAAAACCATATATCACTCCATATACGGCTACAAATCTAAATATTAACCTATTGTTATTATTTTTAAATACAATACAACCCGTAGTTTTAAAATTAAACAAAATTCCTAGAATTGTTGCAAGTAAAGTAGATATGACGTAATGGAAATTTAAAAAAGTAAACAGTGCGAATACACCATACCCAAAAGCAGTATTAATTCCTCCTACAAATAAAAATTTAATAAACTGCCAGTCTAAACCATATTTTTCAAATATATTCATTAAAAATTAATTCTTTCTTTTTCTATAACCAAAGGCTTTTTATCAATTCTTGTGTATATAGCTCCAATATATTCTCCTAATACTCCTAAACAGAACAGTTGAACTGATCCTAAAAACAATAATGATATAATTATCGGAGCTATACCAAGAGAAAAGGAATCCCAATGTAGAAGTTTCCATCCGAAATAAAAAATAGAAAGAATGAAAGTTAAAACGGATATAGAAAAGCCTAAAAATGTCATAAATCTTAAAGGCATTTTAGAAAATTTCACAATTCCAAGCATTCCAAAATCATACAACATATAAAAACTATGAGCCGATATCCCTTTTTTTCTTACAGGCTGTATAAATTGTACGTAAGCTCTTCTAAATCCTACCTCACATAAAAGTCCCCTATAGAAAGGAAGAGGATCATCTATTTTTTTTAAAACATCCACTATTTTCTTGTCTATTAAACCTGAACCAGTACAATTTCTGGCAAGTACCACTCCGTTATCAGCCATTTTGTATAGCATCGTATAATAGAGTTTTCTAAGCAAAAACATCAAATGGTTTTCTTTGCTTTCATTTTTCTGTAACAAAACAATTTCATAACCTTCCTCCCATTTTTGTATTAAATCGGGAAGTAGTTCCGGTGGATCTTGTAGATCAGATGAAGTGAGAAATACCGCATCCGTGTTTACAAGAGTAATTCCATAGAATGATGAACGACTATAACCAAAATTACGTGAATTGATAACTACTTTTACATGTTTGTCTTTCTTGGCGAGTTGTTTTAAAACATCGGCAGTTTTATCGGTTGATCCATTATCCAAAAAAATAAATTCGAATTCGTATATATCTTTATATTTATCTGTTTGAACTTTGAGTCTATCATATAATTCATTTAGATTTTCTTCTTCATTATAACAACTAGCGACAATACTGATTTTTTTCATTTATTCATCTCTTGCTTATTAATATTTAATAATATAACAACAGGAACAATTTATATAAATCTATTATCGAACATATTATCTAAATTAGATCCATAAATACTAAACAAAATTATGTTCTAACTGTAGGTAGATCAATACTTTAAGTATTATCGAATTTTACCATATCCTTTATTATAGTTCTACTTGAATTAATACTTAAAAATATCAAAAAAGCATCGTGTCACAGTAATTAAAACCTGGAACAATTCAAAGATACATTCTTATATTTGTAAGTACTATTTCAGTACATTCAGTATTTCATTAATTCTGGTTTCAGATGTAATTAAATTTGTTAGATAACTTCCATTATAAAAAGATAACGCCGATTTAATAACAAGAATTACAAGTATAATTCCTCTAATTATTTCCTTAGAACTATTACACTTTTCAAAAACGGATTTAGTATAATATTTTCTATTGCAAAAAAAAGACAACCAATACAGATAGTCGTAATCTTGAGGCCCCATAAATACATCTTCCCAGTCAATGATTATAAGGTTTCCTTTACAGTCCCTTATGATATTTTTATTACTTAAATCTCCATGACAAAGTACTTTTTTTATATGAGATAAATTTTCTTTTAGGTACTTTATTGAGTCTTTACACATTATTGCGGTGGTATTTGTGATTAGATTATTGTTTTCAAGAGTAGAGGTTTCATTTAGAGAGGTATGTATTAAATCATCCATTGAATATGTAAAAGAACCTATGATCTGAGAATTATAGGTTTCTATTAGTTCAAGTATATCATTAGGAGTGATCTCTCCAGGCGTTTTTTCAATATAATCCATTATCATAGCCGACTCATTATCAGGTAACGTTAACATCTCGCAAAACATATTATGGTTTGTAACCTTTAATAAATGGCATTCGTTTTTAAGTATGTTTTTATAATCTATACCGCTAAAATACGTTTTTAAAACAGTTGGAGTACTTTTAATTCCATCAATTCTGTATGTAGTTCCTAGAGTACCTCCTCCTAAGGTTGAAACCTTTATATCTTTAATTGATTTGTTAAAACGCAAAGCTAGGATTTCTGCTATTTGGGAGTTACTAAGAAGGCTTTGCGTTTTAGCATTTAATTTGTATTTATAAAATCTTAATTTATTAAGCATAATATTTCTTTAAGTATGAGACTTTATCATACCCGAAGTGACGAGCTAGAGCTGTTGTTCCTGCAACGATTTGATTCTTTTCTGTATCCGTTAACTCATCAATAATTTTCGCATTGTATTCCTCAGTACTTCTAAGAACCGTACCCCATGGAGCTATATCTGTATCGATTCTTTTGCCGTTCCAACTTGGATAAAGCATTGTTTCACTAAATTTAACTCCAATAAAGTTGGCTACTTCCCTCATAAAATTTTCTTTATCTGAAACTTCATCTTCATAACGGAAGATTTTAACATTATTTGGATACATCTTCGCATACATTTCAACGGTTGAATGGTATATATTCCAAGTAATTAAATATTTGCTTAAAGGTTGAGGGAAAGGTCTACGTTTTGTATCTCGATATGCTGAGAAAGGATTTCTTATTATATGCACAATCTTTACGTTTGGAAAATCCTTTATGATCCTATCAGAATCAATTCCTACTGCTGGAGAATATCCAACGTAAGTCTTTTGGTCGTTAGCTTTGGTGTAATAATTTTTCCAAGCATCAAAGGTTGATTTATAAAAAGCTTCCACGGCTTCCTTCCTTCTATAATAATCTTTTTTACCTAGTCTTTTTATAAAAGCTTCTTTTCTATCTGTTTCTTTCATATCTAGATCTACATCACGAAACTTTGAACCGTTACGTTTTCGTAAAAACGTTTTTAATTCTTCATCCATAAACTGTTCATATAACTCTTCAGCACTAAGTCCTTCAGGAAATTCAGGATATCTGTATTGAACTCTTTCTAGAGATCCAAGAAAATCTGTAAAACTACGGTTTCCAAGTTGAGATTCAAAAGGATATACCAATAAATCAGGATGACCATCTAAGTGTCGATGTGTAACATTGCCTCCGTGCTCAAATCCAGCTGAAATCATTACAAAACTAAATTTACCCATTTTATCTTCCTAATTTTTTAACTATGATATATCTGTCTTTATTAAGTTTAAATCTCAAATATAAATATTCTATGTACATCATTATATTTAACTAACACTTCACAACAATTGTAGACATGAGATCATTCTCTTAATACCACCTAGAGATCAGTTAGGATTATGATCATTACAACCAATCTTCTTAAAATTTAAATATATGATACCGCATTCTTAAAGTTATGTCATTATATAGAGATAGTAGTTATTCTTTACTAGGTTAGAAAATATAAATATGAGACGTTGTTTTCTGTAGAGAGAATAAAAGTGAGTCATTTTTTGAAATGTATCTAACATTTATTAATACCTCAGTTCAAATTGAAATGATATGATATTTATATTCTGATTACCTAATAAGAGAGGCTTTCATGAAAGTTTTAATATTAGCAGGTGGTTTGGGTTCTAGATTATCAGAAGAGACAAAACTCATCCCAAAGCCTATGGTAGAAATTGGTGGTAAACCAATCCTGTGGCATATTATGAAGATATACTCATATTATGGTTATAATGATTTTGTTATCCTTACCGGTTATAAATCTCATGTAATAAAAGATTATTTTGTTCATTATTATCAAAGATACTCAGATATTACTGTTGATATGTTAAATAATTCAGTTGAGATACATAAAATAAAAACTGAGCCCTGGAAAGTCACGATGCTCTATACAGGTGAGAATACGATGACTGGATCTAGAATAAAAAAAGCTCAAGATTATATAGGTAACAACCCATTTATGTTAACCTATGGTGATGGGGTTTCTGATATAGATATCAATAGATTAGTAGAGCATCATAAAAATACTGGTAGATACCTGACTCTTACTGCAGTTAGACCTTCTGGTAAATTTGGAGCTCTTGATATTTCCCAGGATGGAACTATTAACTCTTTCCAGGAAAAACCTGATGGGGACGGCTCCTGGATAAATGGTGGATTTATGGTTTGTGAACCAGAGGTTTTTAACTATATCGAAGATAATAGAGACGATGTGATATTCGAGAGGGATCCTTTAGAAAATCTTGCTTCTGATGGACAACTAAATTCTTATAAACATACGGGTTTTTGGTATCCGATGGATACTCTGAAAGGTAAGATGGATTTAACACAGATGTGGAAGTCTGAGACTGCTCCATGGGCATTATGGTTGGATAAGGAAAAAAATAATAATGTATAATGATGTCTATAAAAATACTAGAGTACTACTAACAGGCCACACTGGGTTTAAAGGAAGTTGGTTAGCTATCTGGCTTACAAAACTAGGGGCAAAGGTATGTGGTTATTCTTTAAAACCTAATACCGTACCATCAATGTTTGAAAGTTTAAAAATATCAGAAAAAATCCATCAATCTATAATAGGAGATATTCTAGATGAAACTTTACTATCAAAAACAATTCAAGATTTTAAACCCAAGATAGTTTTTCATCTAGCAGCTCAACCTCTTGTTAGGTTATCTTACACAGAGCCTCTTCTTACATATAAAACAAACGTTATAGGAACTTTGAATGTTTTAGAAGCATCACGATCTACCCCCTCAGTAAAAGCTTTTGTAAACGTTACAACGGATAAATGTTATGAAAATAAGGAGATTAAAAGAGGATACAGGGAAGATGATCCAATGGGTGGATACGATATGTACTCTTCATCTAAAGGATGTGTAGAGATAATGTCTTCATCTTTTAGAAGATCATTTCTTCAAGAAGAAAAATCTATGGCTCTAGCAACTGCTAGAGCTGGAAATGTAATAGGAGGAGGAGATTGGTCCCAGGATAGACTCATTCCAGATTGTGCTCGTGCAATTAACCAGGGTATAGATATCAAAATTAGAAATCCAGGTTCTGTCCGTCCTTGGCAGCACGTCCTTGAACCTCTTTCTGGTTATCTTCTTCTAGGACAAAAATTACTTCAAGATGGTAAAAAATACGCAGATGGTTTTAACTTTGGTCCTAGTGAAGATGCAGTTTTGACGGTATCAGATGTAGCTCAAAAATTTATTCAAAACTATGGAAAAGGAAAGATTACAGTAGGAGAAAAAAGTCAACTACATGAGGCAGAACTTTTAATGTTAAATATAGACAAAGCAAAAAACATTTTAAATTGGGTTCCTACATTTACTGCTAACGAGGCCATAGATCTAACAGTTGAGTGGTATAAACATTTTTATGATAAAGACATAGATATGTATGATTTTACAATAGCACAGATCACAGAATATGAGGAAAAGTTAAAGTGGGATATCCAAAATTAAAGGAGATTAGACAGACTATACTTGAGATGGTACATCGAGCTAATGTATCTCATGTAGGGTCAGCTTTTAGTGTGGTTGATATTTTATATACCCTATATTTTAAAGTCGCTAGTATCAGTCCTTCTAATATTTTTGATCCGTCAAGGGACATTATCATTTTATCCAAAGGTCATTCCAGTGCAGCCTTGTATTCAGTTTTATATCACAGAGGATATCTATCTCAAGAGGCCGTAGATAACTACTCATTGGATAATGGGAGTTTACCATGTCATATTGATAAAGATAAATCGCCTTTTTTTGAAGCCTCTACCGGATCTTTAGGACATGGTCTTTCAATAGGTGTAGGTAGAGCTTTAGCCAAAAAGATGGATACAAGATCTGGTACCGTGTATGTAATTTGTGGAGATGGAGAGATTAATGAGGGTTCAGTATGGGAGGCTATTATGTTTGCCGCTACATACAAATTGGATAACTTAACTCTAATAGTTGATTATAATAAACTTCAAGCGTTTGGAAAAACTAACGAGGTGATAAGTCAAACTAATCTTGAAGAGAGATTTAAAGTATTTGGATGGGACAGCTGTTCAGTAGACGGACATAATCTACAGGTACTAGAACAGGTATTAAGACCTGACTGTAAGCTTAAAACTAAAGATAAACCCTTTGTCATTATAGCAAATACCATAAAAGGTAAGGGGGTATCATTCATGGAAAATAAGCTAGAATGGCATTATAAATCACCTAATGATGAACAATTAAAACTAGCTCTTCAAGAAATTGAGGATAAATATTAATGAGAAGAATTATTATAAATACACTAATAGAATTAGCCGAGAGGGATAAAGATATAGTTTTAATAACTCCTGATATGGGATTTTCAGTACTGGAACCTTTTTTTGAGAAGTTTCCCAACCGTTCTATTAATGTTGGAATAGCAGAGCAGAATGCAATTTCCATAGCATCAGGTTTAGCTCTTTCAGGGAAGAAACCATATGTATATTCTATCATCCCATTTTTAATTGAAAGATCTTTCGAACAGGTTAAATTAGATGTTTCATATATGAATACAAACGTAAAATTAATTGGTGTAGGAGCTGGGTTTACTTACGGATCTGCTGGAGCAACTCATCATGCCACCGAAGATATAGCAGTGATGAGGGCACTTCCTAATATGATAGTGTGTTGTCCTGGGGATAACAATGAAGCTTCTGAAATTATTCGTCTTTCTATTTTAAATGATAAACCGATGTATATTAGGGTAGGTCGTCATAACAGGGGTATTTTTAATCATAAAAGTCTTCAGATAGGAAAAGCAACCATTATTGAAGAGGGAGTAGATATAGCTATTATATCTACCAGTAATATGCTGCCTGATGCAGCATATTACTGCAAGCAACTACAACAGCAGGGGAGGCGACCTTATTTAGTTAGTATGCACACCATAAAGCCTCTTGATACTACGATAATTAAAGAGCTTATTGATAAATGTGAAGAAATTCAAACTATGGAAGAACATTCTATAATAGGAGGACTAGGAAGTGCAGTAGCTGAGGTTATTGCAGAATCTGGGAAGGGAATAAAATTTAGAAGAATAGGGGTTTGTGATCAGTATTCTCATTATGTTGGTAGTCAAAAATATATAAAAAAACAGTTTGGACTCTATTACGGGGAGGACTAGTGAAGAGGGTATTACTTACTGGTTCTGGTGGTTTTATAGGGTCTCATTTAAAGAAGTATTTAAAAGAATACATTTTATTTACTCCTAGAAGTTTTGAGTTAAACCTTCTTGATAGAGTAGAAACAGAAAAATATATAGAGAAGAATAATATAGACTACATTGTTCATTGTGCTTCTTGTGGTGTACGTATCATGCCAGATGCTACGTTGGAGGAAGTATCAGCTCCTAATATTCAGATGTTTAAAAATCTTTTGGAATCAGGGATACCTATTATTACAATAGGATCTGGAGCTGAGTATGATAAATCTAGATCTTTGATAAACATTAGAGAGGAGAATTTTGGTGAGTTTATACCCAAGGATCCTTATGGGTATTCTAAATATTTGATCTCAAAAGAGATTGAAAAAAAAGATAATATTTTAAATTTAAGACTTTTTGGAATATATGGATTGGGAGAAGATCCATCGAGAGTAACTTCTTGTATTATAAATGATAATCTTAATCATCGTCCTATTATGCTTAATCAGAATGTAAGATTTCATTTTATTTGGATTGATGATTTTTGTAAAATTGTGAAATTCTTCCTAGAACACGAAACTTCAGAAAAATTTATAAATATAGCACCAACTCAAAGTATAGAAATTATAGAACTTGCAAATATTATAAATGAGCTATCCGATTATAAATCAGAAATAGTTTTCAAAAAAACAGGATTAAACAGGGAGTATACTGCAGATAATTCTAGACTATTAAAAGAGTATACTGATCTTGAATTTACAGATCACCATACTGGAATGAACGTTTTGTATAACCAAATTAAATCTGAGTTAAAACTGACACGCACACTTCCTAAATAATTTTTGAATTTATCCTGACACTAAAGAATATAACAGACGGTTTTAACAATACCTGTCGTCTATTCTGTAGTTGAAGTTCTAAGGGTTACATAAAGTTTCTCAAATAGTATTTCCAAATCTTTTGGTAAAACAAAAGAAAAATGACCAGTGTATATCCACTGGTCATTATCAAAAGTTGTATAATCTTATAATACATTATTAATCAAATCCATAGATAAAACCTATTTAGTATCAGTAATAGCTTTAACTTCTTTAAATAAATTCTTATCTTTACTAATTAAAGTTTCTCCGGCTCCTACACTGACTACTGATCCTTTGAGTCCTTTTTCAATAATATCTGCTTTTTCTTTAAGAACAGAAGACAGATCTGTTTTAATAATTTCATCTCTAAATCCTTTTATATCCTGTTCACTAAAACCACCTAGAGTTCTAGAGAAAGCTCTTCCTCCGTTTGCTTTAGGAGATACAGGATAATCTACAGATGATATAGAAGAGATCTTAGCTTTAAGTTCATCTAAAGAACTAATAGATTCACTTACCTGTCTCATATACTCAGGGGTACCCTCATACACTTTATTAGTAGAAGCAACTCCTTGATCTCTCCAGGATAAAAATCTTGTCATACCACTTCTTCCTATACTGATACTACTTCCGTAGGCTCCACCTTTTTTTCTTATTTCATTAGTCAGATAATTTTGAGTTAAAAACTCTTCAATTACTTGGTATTCTCCACCATATTTAAATCCCTCCACCTTAGATAAATCCATGAGTTTAGCTACATAAGAGACGTTTTGAGGGATAATAAATCCAATATTATGCATACCTGATTCTACCTTTGAGAGTAGTTCAAAATTAGATTTAATGATACTACTATCGGATATATTAAGAAGTTCAGCTAAGCGAGATTTTTCAACACTAGCTTTAATTTTATCAGTACCTTCTTTAGTTTTAGAAATTATAGTAACTACAGGAAGATTTCCTTCAAAAACTTTCTTTTGAATAGCAACCATTCTTTCTTTAAAAGCTTCAAAATCTTTTTCAATCCCTATCGTTTTTTCAGTATTTGATAATTCTCTTATATATTTAAATCCAGATACATACTCATTAATATAGCTTTGAGGAGATAAAAAAGAAGCTCCTGCTCCTACGATGTAATTGATAGGAGAAGACGACATTGATCTTTGAGTGTAGAACATATCTTCTTTCAATACTTGTTCAATTTTAGTTTTATCTTCAAATAAGCTTTCATACACGGTTTCAAGTCCTAGATCAAAAATATCAGATACATTAGAAGCTTCTGTATCAAACCCTAGATAAAAATAAGGGATACTTTTTCCTTCTCGGGTTCCAATATAACTAATCCCGGTATCAAAACTTCCTAGATAGTTAAACTTTTGGTTTAGTTCTTCAAAGGACCTATTCCTTGTAGCTACTCTTCTTAAAAGAGAGTTAAACATAGATAGATCTATAAAATCAGATTCATTAAGATGAGACAACCCATACATCAGCCCAATATGTTCTATATCATCGTATTTAGAATCAAATGTTAGTAGATCTGTAGTAAGATTAGTTTTTGTGTTACTAGCTAGATTTATTTTTTCTTTTTGAGCTAGAAGATCAAACTTATAACTAGCAGTACTAATATCTTCCAGTTTTAAAACTGGAAGATACTTAGAGGTATCAGTTCCAGTACTTATATTATCTTTAAGTAATTTATTTATATCTTCTATCTTTTTAATATCTTCCTCGGTTAGATTCTTTTTTTCTTCTTTTAATCTAGCACCAATTCTAGCTTGTTTTTCTTTTAGATAACTTTCCTTAGGGGAAATAATTCCCGTGTATCTTTTTTGATTATCAAGAATACATTTCGATATAATTTGAGTAAAATAACTAGGATCTTCTACTTTTTTAAGAAGAGTTTCTAGAGCTTTAGTCACTCCTATCATACTCAGAGGATCGTCCTTATACATCCATCCTGAGTATATAAGTCCAGCATATCTAGAAAGGCCCAAGTTTCCAGAAGGAATATTTTTTAGATTAAATAAGTTCTTAGTAATTATAGATTTTATTAAATCTTTTGATAACCCGTCAGTTACAATTTGTTTAAGGGTAGAGTTGATTAGTTCATAAATTTTATCCACATTTTTAGGATCAGTACCTATAGCTTTAATGTAGAATAGAAGGGATCTAGTCTGATAGGTATCGGCATCTATGTCTTTAAATAGTCCAGAGGAGATAAGTTCTTTTCTATAACTAGAAGACTCAGAGTTAAATACAGCCGATAGTACCGTTTCAAGTGCTAGGGTTTCTTCTAAGGACAGATCATCCGTAACATATCCAAAAGCTACTTGAGAATCCTTACTAATATCTTCTGCAGGAGAGGCAGGATAGTAATCAATGATAGGTTCAGGGTTTTTACCAGCTTCTACAGGAGGTAACGTAGAAACTTCAATTTTAAAACTATCGGTCTTATCATACTTAGATAGATAGTTTTCATCAATATAA
>CACXFL010000151.1 GCA_902766925.1 uncultured bacterium
TCTATCTTTGTTCGTACCAAAGAATTTTCTAACCATTTCTATGGTCATAGCTTCAACATAGGATAGCGTTGTTTTCTTACCTGGTTTAGATGGTAGATCACTAGATTTAAAGAAATCATCTAACACAAGAGAAAAGTATGATAACATATTCCCTGTTCATAAGTCCTCCATGGTAATTTTGGTGAAAAAAAATATTATACATTGAGGCTGTTTTTTTATGAAGTTATGATTTTAATTTGCACACCGCGTTAATTAATAAAAAAATTGACTATTAAATTATAAACTCACACAAAACTTTTCGATCGTATATCAAATATACTAAACAAAAAACTAATCAATATTAATACCTCTAATTTTTAATTTAGGATCAAATTTTACTACCCATTTTAAAAATTTTTCATTTTCTTGCATCATAGAGAATGTGTGTGTATTATTAAAACCTCCATTAAACACTCCAACTAATCTACCATCTGTTCCAAACAATGGAGTTCCTATAAAACTTGAATTATCTTTATAAAAACTATCTGCAAAAGATTTTTCAGATTCATATGGTTCATATTTTCCATACATATCATCATCATAATCTTCATAATCTTCAAAATCTTCATAATCACCATAATCTTCATAATCTTCTACAGATCTGATCATTTCAATACTGTCTCTTATAGTTTTAGTTATCTTATGATCATAAACTTTTTTAACTGTAATACTTGTACCTTTATTTACATTATAAAAACCAAGTTTTACGTGTTCTATGTTATCAAAAGTACCTTCAGGAAAACGCACTACTGCTATATCGTAAGAATATATTACATAACCCTCATCTGTTTCATGAATTCTACTACCTTCTGGTTTAAAATAATCTGGATGTATATAATAAGCTATGGATTTAATTTTTTTGGATCCTTTTTGAACAAAGATCTCTCCAGACCAACTTAACTTCTTTAAACAAGATGCAGAAGTTATAATTGTATTTGAAGAAATAACAGTTGCAGAACAAGATGAATCAAAAACTGTATCCTTATGTGTGTATCGTATTTCCTTTGCTAAAGCCCTAAGTAATCTTTCAATTTCATTATCTTCTTTTTCTTTATCAAATGCTGTCTCTGTTTCTTCATGAATTATCTCATCTATATCTTTTTGCTGGTCTGAAAAACTCTCTTGTTCAAATTCTTTAAAAGAAGACTCGCTACTTTTAGTTTTTTCTATGTAAACTTTTTTACCAAACAACCATACAAGTTTTTTAAGAACTACTACCACTTCTTTACTTATTTTTTCTCTTCCAAATCTTTTACCATTTGCTTTTGTCTTTATAGCTAAAATATGTACATAATCTTCATCCATCATTAGTTTCACAAGTTCATTAATCTTTTGATCAGCTCCTACTACATAATCTTCACATGGATAACTTAAATCATATTCAGATATAGATTCAAAAGCTTCATTTAAACTGGAACTATTTATCTTTTCATATTGTTTTATAAGTAGTTCAGAATTTATTATTTCCTTGAAGGTTTTCATAAATTCTTCCCATCTTGATGATTCTTTAAGTCCCCATTCTTTTCTTAATTTTTTTGTTAACTCTTGAATCTCCTCTGGATCTTTTTCATCATTTACAAAAAGTGTATATCCAGCTTCTTCTTGATAAGCTGTTTCTAAATTCTCTATAACTCTTTCTAAGATTTGTCTTCTTATAACATTATCATCCTTATCATCTTTACTAAATTTAGCTTGAATTAAACGAGGGTTTTTTAAATCAAAATATAAACTTTCTAGTGGTACCATCGTAAAATGAGGATAATCACTACGTTTTAAATCGATTTGTAATACAGATTCTTCAGGTAAAGACGTAGATAACTGATCATTACTAGAATCTCCAAATATTCCATTACAATTCAGGGCTATAAGCGAAGAATTAGTAGTAGAAAAAAGTATAAAAATTACAACTAGATACGCAATTTTTTTCATTTTTCTGCCCCTTAGTATATGAATATACGTATTATTTTTTAGGCAGTAGATACTATATTTTTATCACTTTTACAATACTATTTATTTTTTTAATAAAAGAATGGAATAAATTTATTAAACTAACTTATTTCAACATCTTATTCTTAGTAAGAACTTACTAGCTAAAACACTTGAAGGATAACTAGAGAGTCTCTGGTTATCCTTCATGACAGAACTATAAAAGTTCTAAGTTCAAACTTAAGAATTAGTCTTTTTTTGTTATATCTTATATTTCCTCCCTCATTGACAAGAAGAGAAGTATATTTTTAATTACTGGTAGTCATAGTATATGTTTTTTGGTACGCAGAAGAGCTAGTAATTTTCATTAAAGAAACACTATATTGTGTAGAACCACTGGCTGTTTTATAGTAACACCAATAATGTGTATATCCTTCATTGTTTATATATTCTTTTAGTGTAGTTGCTGCTTTTGATCCCATTTTATCTTGAAATTTACTTTTACTACACCACTCAGTAGTTTTTTTCCATCCACTCTTACATACTGTTTTACCCGATTCAAATACTAACATTCCATCACATTCATCTACAGCTTTTAATAGATCTTGTTCGTATGTTGTATCATCACCAATATCGTCATCATCATCATCATCATCATCATCATCATCATCATCATCATCATCGTAATCATCATCGTCATCGTCGTCATCATCTCCATCATCATCATCTATTGAATACGATTCAGTAGTTGTAGTTGAATTGGCACTAGATCCTTTTTTAGAAGAAGTGTTATTTCCTTCATCCTTACAGGATATTCCAAGTAAAGACACTGCACATATAAGTAAAAGAATGTTTATTATTTTCCATAAATTTGACATATAATTCTCCCAAACTCGTCGTCTTATACGTCGGTAAAACTCATGAAAAACTTTAAAGATATTTATAATTTTTAAAAAAGATAAAATTATCGAGATATTACATCAATTAAAAAAAGTAAAATTCCCTTTTTTAGCTTTACTCTCGAATCTATACTGAAACACTTGTTCCGTATAAAAATACTCGATTTCTAAAGAAACCTTCTAATTATTTTGATGTTTTAATCTTATAAAAAAACTGTTGTTTATATTGTCCATCATTAATTTTTAAAAGACTTACACCGGTTCGTACTCCATCTGCTGATTTAAAACAAACATCAACGGTATATCCGTCATTTAAATATCCATTAATTTCTGCAACTTTTGATTCAGAGAACATCTCAGAAAAATGTTCCTCACTACACCACGATTCATTAACAAGGCTACAGCCAGAGTTACATCCTTTACTTACAAAATACAACCTACCTTCACTATGACATTTGTTAATATAAGATTCCAGAGTTGGTTTTTCTACTTCTTCACTCTCATCATCATTTTCTTCTTCTGTTACCTCTTCTTCTCCTTCTTCATCTTCAGATTCTTCTTTTGATTCTGTGGTGAAATTATACAGGAAGGTTCCACCACAAAGTGTATCTAATTTACCTTCTTCTGTTGGAGGTTCTTCAGATGAAGGAGGTGTTTCAGATGAAGGATCATTTTTCCCATCACTAGAGCCACTATCCTTATTCGTACAAGATATTGTAAATATTCCTACGATTAAGCTTATAAAGATAACTTGTAATAATCTAAATAAAATACCCATAACTTTCTCCATATTTATGACTTTTGTTTCGGATCTATATTCAAAATGTTGAGTAGGACAAAAAATATATTTGTTATTTCAATAAGTTATATCAATTTTTAGTGATTTTATACCTTACATCTATAGATATTTCATCTAGTTGTAGATGAGTTTCTTTTTCTATTATATCAATAAGATACCCCCAGGGATCTTATTGATATAATATATGTTTTTTATTGTTAGAATAAAAAATAAAAGGTAGACTAAAGACAATGTTTGTATGAATTAATTTTATACTTGAGAGAGATATAGATAAAGACAGGATCTTGTATGGTTGTAATTCGCAGAGATAAAAAATCTTCAGTTGAAGATTTAGTTTTAGCGATTGAAAAATTTTGTTCTCTACTAATAAAACAAAAAGAAGATGAAGCCTCAGCTCAACTTTTAGACTGTGCAACAGAACTTAACTCAAAACCTTCATCTGATGAAGTTTCAAAGATAGCAAAGAAAATACTCCAAATTTTCCAGGATCAAGAACTTGAAGTCTATATGCAATCAAAAATAAATTATTCATCATGGACAGATTCTGATGATCTGTTGGAAGCTTGTTCCAGAGTTTATACTTTAGTAAAAAGACTCGTATAACTTCTAGATCATACCGTTTCACCTGTTTTTGATTGGATTTATTTACTATGAATAATACTGCTAATTCAAAGGGAAATTTTATATCAGAGGATCGTTTTTTATACTCTTGCTTGGAGTATGAAGAAAAAATATCCCAAATTCATCTCAGTTCTAAGGAAAGAATATCCTGGCCTAATCTTAGTGAAGATGATTTTCTTGAAGAACATAGTTTTGAAGAACTGCTATCCGAAATGCTTAGCTGGTACAGTGAAAACTATCCTATTTTAAGTCAAGATGATATTCTTACTCCTAAACTAGTAACAGAATGTGTTCCTCCACTGGTTTCATTACTGAAAGATACTTCATATCTTTATTCCTATAAAAGTAATACTCCTTTTCCTTTGTATAATTTCCAGCAAGATTCTAATCATGAGGTTTGGACTCTTTTTTCAAATGTTATCCTAAAAATTTTCCCTACAAACGCAAGACTTTTTGAAAAATATTTTCACTGGTCTCATGCTCAAGAACAAAAAAGTTCTGCTGCAGTTCATAACCCATATAAAGAAACTCAATCTCAAAATCAACCTCAAAAAAGATGGAATCCTAAAAAGAATCCTAAAGGTAAAAAAACAAATCATAAAAAGTTTAATAAATTTAAAAGAGATCCTGAAAAAGATAAAGAAAGAGAAATTCTTGCTCTTGCTGAATGTAAAAGTGCTATAGAAGAAATTAAATTAAATGCAGATATTGATCAGATAGTTTTAAAACCTCAAAATAGTTATATCCGTAGACTTCAACACTCTGAAGCAGGAGCTTCTGGGCTATTTTCTTTGTCTCAAGGAGAAGATAAATCCCGTGCTGTTGTGATATATAGATATAAACCTCAAACTGATGAAGAGGGTGAAGAAGAATAAGAGTAAGAATATAAAAATATCATCTCTTGTCTATTAATAAAAAAACTCCGATCATATTCGGAGTTTTTTTATTAGATCTATCTTATTTTAAATTATAAAGCAGTCTTTCTTTTATCCAGTCCATATTTTTCTACCTTCATTATAAGTCCAGCTCTACTTATTCCTAGTTCAGCAGCAAGTTTAGATTTATTCCAACCGTTTCTTTCAAGTCCTTCTTTAATTAGTTGACGCTCCAGTTCATCAACAGCATCTTTTAACTTTCCTCCACTAGAACTTATGGCATCTTGAACTTTTACTTGAGCACTCTTAAGTATTCTAGGGGATAATTTATCTGCTTCTATTTCAAGATCATCTCCTGAAAGTACACAAAGTCTTTCTATCTCATTTTCTAACTGTCTAACATTTCCAGGCCAATCATGATCAAACATCATAGCTAAACAATCTTTACTTAAATGTTTTACTGGTTTAGAGTTTGCTTTAGCATATTTTTCAAGAAAAGCTTCTGCTAAAAGAGGAATATCTTCTTTTCTATCCCTTAGTGCAGGAACTGTAATATTAATAACGTTTAATCTGTAGTATAAATCTTCTCTGAAGGTACCTTCTTGAACCATCTGTTCTAGATTTTTATTTGTAGCAGCTACCACTCTTACATCTGCAGATCTTACCTCGGTACTTCCTACTGGAGTAAAAGTTCCTTCTTGAAGTACACGAAGAAGTTTTACTTGCATTGAAGGAGAGGTATCTCCTACTTCATCCAAAAACA
>CACXFL010000152.1 GCA_902766925.1 uncultured bacterium
ATACCAAGGTTAGCAGTATCAATACTATACTGATAATTTAAGGTGTTAGAACAACTTGTATATCCCTGGTAACTTTGTTTTACAGAATAGGTATGAGAGCTAATATCAGTAAGGGCTGAACTAAGAGCAAGAAGAGTAGATCCTGTATCGGAGTTAACTACAACACTTACTGCAGCTCCAGAACAATTAGAACTTTCATGCAATGTTACTGCTACGTTTTTACCAGTAAAAAGATTAGTAACATTAAATTTAGGATTTCGTTTATCTAAATTAGTTTGAGCACTGTTAAGTGCTAGAACTGGAGCTTCAAGATTAACGTAGCTTACTCCAATACTTTGACAACTACTTCCTTGATTCAGGGTGTATTTTAAATACAACTCAGTTTCTATATAGGTATTTACTGGAGTTGGAACTAAAGATCCATCTGCAGTAATAGAAGCATCCGCTACTGCATTACAAGATCCTTTATGAAGTGATACGGTAGATCCTGGGATTAGTCCAGATACACTGATACTTGTAGGAGTAGGACCATATAGTATCGGAGAAGAAGTAATAGTTAAATCTGAGATACTAAGTCCATAGGTATATTCTACACCCAAAGAGCAGCTCGAATGTCCTGCAAAACTTTGTTTTGCATAATAGGTATGGGTGTTATTATCTTCAATATCAGAACTGATAGTAAGAGTAGTAGAACCACTGTCTGTTTCTTCACTACCACTTACAGCTACTCCAGAACAAGTAGAATTTTCATACAGTGCTACAGTTACTTCTTTTCCTAAAAATAGATTTGTTACATCAAAAGTAGGATTGCGTTTATGAAGATTTGTTTGAGCTGAGTTTATGGTAACTACTGGTTTTTCAAGGTATACGTATCTAGAAACTTCACTACAAACACTACTAACTCCATAGGTATATTTTACGTATAAACTTGTATCGGTATAGGTATTAACTAAGCTTGGAGTTAGACTTCCATCTTCAGTAATTGAATCATCTGCTGGAGACTCACAAGATCCTTTATGTAACGTTACAGTACTTCCAGGAAGTACCTTAGTTACTTCAATAGATGATGAGGTTCCTCCTAGGATCACGTCATCATAATCAAGAGCAAGGCTTGCCATCTGTAAACTATAGGCATACTCTACTACGGATGAACAGGTACTTACATCCTTATAACTTTGTTTTACATAGTAGGTATGAGTATCTAGATCTGATAGTGGACTAGCTATTCCTATAATAGAAGTTCCTAGACTACTTGTAACCTGAGCACTAACTGATTCATCCGAACAATCTGAACTTTCATGTAGTGTTAGGGTTACATTTTTATCTATAAATAAAGAACTTGTATTAAACTGAGGTTTTCTTTTATCTAGGGCAGTTTGAGCTTCATTTAAAGCTAGAGTTGGAGCAAGAAGATGTATCCAAGTTTTTTGTAGTGCTTGACACTCTTTTTGTCCTTGATAACTAAGTTCTATATAATATTGAATTTCCGTATATTCATCGTAAGTTTCTAGACCTTCAAAAGTTCCATCATGAGTTAGAGTTGAGACAACTTCTCCTTCGCAGCTTCCTTCCCTTAATTTTAAACTAGCTCCACTTATAAGTCCTTCTACTCTAATAGTAGGACTAGCTTCATTTAACAGAAAATTATCTAGATATATATTAAGATTTGATAATGTAAATGAAGGCTGGTTATTTATATCAGTTCCAGTTCCTTCAGGTCTTTCCATTGCTGGACCATTTGTTTCGTCTTTCACAGTAAAATTAAAAAAGTTACTACCATTACCACAAGAGGCTAATAAAAAAGATAAGAATATAAAGCTCAGTCCAAACCTAGTAACGGCTTTATACCCGGCTAATTTTTTATCAATATTCATTAAAATATCCTCCTTATCAATAAAGGAAAGTTAATCAATCTAAGGATCCTTAGATTGATTAGCTACTTAGTGCAAATTTTTGAATTAGAGGAAATACCGAGCTATATTGATTTGGATCTATAATAAAAGATATAATTTACATAGAAGTATCAAAAAAAATTGATTGTA
>CACXFL010000153.1 GCA_902766925.1 uncultured bacterium
AACATCAGAATCCATAAGAAGAATATCTGCAGCCATAAGTATTGGGTAGTTTACAACCCCCATATTAAGATCCACACCCCTATCCCTAGCTTCTTTAAAAGAGTGAGCTCTTGTAATATTACCATAAGAAGTGATACATCCTAGAATCCAAGAGAGTTCACAAACCTCAGGAACCATCGATTGACAATAAAGACAAGATCTTGAGGTATCGATACCACAAGCAAGTAGAAGGGATGCGAGCTTTACGGAATAATCATGAAGTTCCCTAGGATCTTGAACGGTATTAATAGAATGAAAATCCGCTAAAAACAGATACAGATCATATCTTTCTTGCATACTGACAGCTGGTTCAAATGCAGCAAAATAATTACCAAGGTGAGCTTGTCCTGAAGGTCGAACTCCAGTAAGTAGTCTTAAATTTCCCATACAATCTTTCAACCTCCCAAATACTTATAGTCTAGCTAAAAAAAAGAAGTAGACAACAAAAAAGTATGATAAAATCTTCTCATCAAAGAAAAAAAATGTTAACATATTACATAGTTGTTTGTTTTTATCACTAAGAAGGAGTATCGGATGGCTCTTACAAAAGACGGTTTAGTAGAAATGATTCGTGACAAAGTTAACGTTCCACTAAGCGAAGCCAAGGATCTTCTAGAAACAGTACTAGAAGAAATTAAATTGAAATTAGAAAACGGTGAAGAAGTAAAAATTTCGGGATTCGGTAAGTGGTCTATTAAAGAAAAAAATTCAAGACCTGGAAGAAATCCTCATACAGGAGATAAAATAGAAATTTCAGCTAGAAGAGTAGTAACTTTTAGCCCTTCTGATAAGCTAAGAGATCTTGTAAACGAAAGAGCAGCAGGTAAAAAATTAGAAGAATAACCTAGATTGATTCTTTCCGATACTTTAAGCACTCACAAGACGCAGCTACCCAAAAAGTACTGCTGTTTTGTGGGTGTGTCTTTGATACTGGCTTGAAAGTATTTTTACTATCTTTATCGTTCTATTTAAAATGGGGTTTCATCTCCATCATTTTCTTCTTGTTCAGAATCAGATACATTTAGTTTCTTTATCATTTCCACCTTATCTTTAGCTTGAGCGAGCCTTGTTTTCATAGCTTCAATTAATTTATATCCCTCTTCTATAGAAGAGACTACCTTATCTAGATCCATAGAGTCTTTTTCAGCTATACTATCCACTATCTTTTGAAGTCTTTCGTACATCTTCTCATACTTTAAACTTTCATTTTCTTCTACAGATGAAGTTAAGTTTTCATCAACATCTTTTTTCTTACTCATATCTATTCCCTTTTTACCTTTCAATGATTATCCTTAGTATTATTAAAACTTAGATTCAATTATCTATTTTTTTTATCTGTTCAACTTTTAAATTCAAAAGGCCATCTACAAACCTAGCTTCCAAGCTATCATTAACACTCACTTCATCTACAGATACTATATTTACCCCCTTAACTTTATCATGTAATCGTATATATCCTTGCCTCATCCAAGGTCTAGGATCTATCTTTTCTATACTAAACAAAACTTTCTCTAGCACCGCTTCTTGTCTAGTTGTAAACATAAGCCAAGCCTGATCTATTAGATGAATCCATTTTTCTAGTTTTGAATCTATACCATAAAATACAGACATTCCTCCTTGAATCAAGGAAGCTTCCAATGATTTTAATCCGAGTTGACATCTTAAAATAAAAGAATCAAATTCCCTACTAAGTTGTTGTTCCCCTACATGAAGTTCTTCTATTTTCCTTTCATATAAATCCATAAAAGCTTCTTCAATCTCTTCTCCCAAGTCTTCTATCCCTGTTCTTATTTCTTCGATTAAAGACAAAATAAAATCGGCTGCTGCTGTCGGAGTCTTTTCTCTTCTATAACTTACCTCTTCTGTAACACTCTGATCATCGTGGTGACCAATAGCTGCAAGTACTGGAACAGTTGATTCTGCCACAGCATAAACCAGTGTTTCATTATCAAACCACATTAGATCTGATAAAGATCCCCCACCTCTTACTATAGCTATAAGATCAACTCCATATGAACTCAACGTATCTATTCCCTTTATGATATCTTTAGTACTATCTTCTCCTTGAACCCTAGCATCAAAAAAAAGTACCTGCCCTGGATATCCTCCGACAAGGAGTTGATGCAAAAAATCTGAATAAGCACGAGATTTATAAGAACTAATCAGTCCTATTTTTAAAGGAAAACTAGAAAGTACTAGTTCTTTATTCTTATAATAAGATCCATCTTTTTTTAATTTCTTTATAAGTTCTTGTCTTTTTAATGCTAGATCCCCTTTAGTATAATTAGGATCTATCTCTTTAACTTCAAGATTAATATAAGATCTTGCTTTATAAAAATTAACCCTTGCACATACTCTAAGTTTCAATCCATCTTTAAGAAACTGACGTATATTAATAGAGGCTCTATGTTCAATAGTTGGAAGTTCCCAATTCCAAATACAAGTTTTAACCGATAAAACTCCTCCTGAATTTTTTCCTGGTTCTACTAACTCGAAAAAAATTCCAGATTTAGAAAAACTTATATTTTGTACCTCTCCTATAACCCATAACGGATACTCATATACTCCATGTATAGTTTGTTCAATCCCAGATAAAAGTTCACTGATCGATAGTCCTGAAAAATCTTGTATATTCTGATTTTCTTTTTCCTGATTATTAAGAACTTCATTCTGAACTATTGTATCAGTCTCCTTTAAATCTAGTTCTTCTTGTTTAAGTTGGAATTTTTTTTTAGAAGCGTTTTCTTTTATTTTAGAAAACTGAGGAAAAGAAGCATTTAGTTTTTCTTTAAATACTTCATCTATATCTACTTTTTTATTACAACTTTCACAAAGCTTTTCTACCAGTTTTAAATTCTCTTTGGTATTTACTATTCCCCAAGCTTTAAGATATCCATCATAACTTGCACCAATACTCTTAATCTTTTCTTTATTACGAAAAGTATCTCCATAAATTATGATTCTATCTTCTTCTATTCTATACTCTAATTTCATACCCCTAACGAATCTCCCCGGATAGAATATCATTCAATTCTTCATCCGTATACGATAAATCTAAAACCTTGGATCTTAGTACTTTCCAAAGTCCTACCGTTGGAGTATTTTTTAGATTCATCCTCTGACAAAAATATACCGATCCGCTTCTAGGATGGCTACCACTAAAAAACAGAGCAAGAATACATGAAGCTCTGATAATTTTAGAATCAAGAGGATTGCCCTTATTTTTTACAGCAATATGAGATCCTGTTCCTCCTACCGCATGAAACCAATAATCATTAGATTTAAGTCCCTTGGTTAAGATATCATTATTTTTAGCATCTTTTCCGACATATATAAGGTTCCCTGCTACCTCAAAGGTTCGATACACAGATGCTTTTTCATTTTTTATTCCACCACCATTAGCATTCTCTACTCTCTTATAAGATGTTATTTTTTTTACTATATGGTACCTATTTTCTATATCTAAAAGTTCTTCCTCTTCTACAGTAGTACAAGTCAGTCTAGTGATTGTCGCATCTATAGAATCTAGATCTTTTTGACACATAACTAGTCTTTGATTCATCATCTGAAAATTTCTTGTAGCTTTTTTATATTTTTTAAATACCTTATCGATATCTTTTCCTTGAAAGTTTTCTCCATTCTGATCTTGGATAGAGTAGAAATTCTCTTTAAGATAAAAAGCTTCGCTTTTTATCTTATCTAACTCTTCTTCGTTAACAGTTTGAGATTTTATCTTGTTATAAGATTTTAAAAGAGTTTTTTTTCTTCTTTTAAGACTAGAAAGAAGTTGTTTTTGGTGTTTTGATTTTTCTTCCGTGTGATCT
>CACXFL010000154.1 GCA_902766925.1 uncultured bacterium
ACCTGTAATTCTGATTTTTCTAAAATACAATTTTATAATAATCACTATATTATATCGTGTCAAGGTAGGTTGGACGCTCCTTTTTTTTAACCTAATCAATTATTAACTACATGGATATTTAACTTATTGATAATACTAAATTATAAACATATGATGTAAAAATAGGCTATTCCTACTCGAAAAAAACTGAAAATTCAAAAGTTTTTCGAGTAGAATAAATTTTTAGTAAGAAAAACAAAGAGTTCTAGAAATTAAAAATAATAGAAAGATAAGAGATTAGAGGATTATTCTAAGACAAAAATATCTAGAAAAACTTATAAGATATAAAGACAAGGATCTTATTAAAGTTATAACAGGGGTTCGTAGATGTGGAAAATCAGTCCTTATATTTAGTAGGGAACTTAGTTAAGAGTAATAAGGTTTAGTATTTACTATATTTCAGGGTAACTTTGTAAGTTTTTTGCGCACTGGTATTGAAGCTTAGTCTTGTAACCTATCAATAACAAAAGACTTTTTATTTCCTACTCAAGCGTAGGATATAAAAAGTTTTTATTAAAATCGAGTATGTTTAGGTCTTTACTAGTTTAGTCCATTGATTTTAACCTTAGGATCAACACTTATCACCCAACGTAAAAAATCTTCATTTTCACGAATCAAGGAAAAGCGAGAACTTCTCCCATCATGTTCGCCTCCATACAAAATACCGATTACTTTGTTATCTTCTCCGAATAACGGTCCACCTGAATCTCCAGGAATAGTCCTATTAACAGAAGTATAATATTCGTTTAATATAGGTTCATCTGTTTTAGATTTAGTTGACATTGAAATAATTCTTCTTATATGAGGAGAAGCTTGAGTTCCAACAAAAATCCCAGAATCTAAACTTGAAGAAGGTCCTACCTGTGACTGATACTCCCCATCGAAAGTTCCATCTGGAAATCTTATGATAGCAATATCATGTAAATCTGTAACTTTTTTTGGATCTAAAATTTCAGCCTTATAGAGTGTGTCTTCATTTACTCCTTCTGTATTGAGATATGCATAATGAAATTGTTGAGGATGTATATAATAAGCTACAGATGAGATATCCTTACCTTTATGGTTAATAACAATTCGCATACTCTCTCCCTTAACAATCTCTCTAATATCAATACAATGTGCTGCAGTAATTAGAGTATTAGAAGAAGCAATAACTGCACTACATCCTCCATTAATTTGTTTTGTCATCCATCCATCATTAATAAAAACTGGAGTATATAACTTAAAGGCGTACTTCAATATTAATTGTTCAAGCACTATTTGTATCTGTTCTTTTAGATCTATCTTGGAAAAAGATTCTTCTAGATTAACAGAGTCACTATCCGTATCTTTACTGTTATTAATTTTTTCATCTAATTTTTTATATGTTTCAGGATCAAATATCAAATTTGAAAGTTCTTCAATTTGTTCCTTAAATTCTTCCCTTAATGATATACCACTAAAAAACTTTATTACCCAAGGATCATTTGCAGGAAGAGTCATTATAAATTGATGTGAACCATCATTAATATTTTTTATCTTCTCAGAAGATAAAATCTCATCAACCTTATAAAAAAAAGTGGAAAACTCTGTTTTTACATCAATTCCGAATGTTTGATACATGTTTGTGTAAATTTTTGATAATTCTTTTTGATTTAATTCTATGTTATCAAAAAAAACCATCCCTCCTTGCATAAGCCTATCATACAAAAAGGACTCAATCTGTCTAACTATTTCTAATCGAGCACGACCTAATCTACTATGATCAGAGCGTAAATTTGTATTACCTAAAAAACTCATCCACTCAAAAAGATGTAAAGAACTTCGTTGTTGAGCAAATACACCTTGAATAGGTATTACAGATTTCATTGGAGGATATAAAGAAGCAAAAAAATTATATCTATCTTCATCGAAATCATACATAGCTAAATAATTTGGAATAGTTTTCCTACTACCACTAAAAACATCGTAACAATCTCCATCAGCTAGTAGCAAAGAGGGGTTAGTAAAAATCATAAAAAAAGAAAACATCCTCAAAATAGCTACGATGTTTATTCTCATAGATCCCCCTAATAAAACTGACTATTATATATCTGAGTTAAATCCTTATATTATAATATAGACATTGTTGCAACTATTTTGTTCAAAAACTAATAAAGACACAAGTGTCCAATTAATAAAAAAACTTTCTATTCCACATTCAAGCATGTAGTTTATCTGTCATTTTAGAAGTATCTTCTACTATATCCTGTCCATCTTATGCTTTTGGTTTAATAATTAGTCTTAAGTTTCGAAGGATCAGAACATATTTGTACAATAACTCGAGCTTTTGGTTTTTGTTTTTCTTTTTGACCCCAATATAAGTTAACTGAAAGGGATTTTGATTTTGGTGTTTCGAAAAACTCCACTTTTTTACTTGTAAATCCCTTATAAAATTTAGATGGAGTATCAGAGTCACGTTCAACAATTACTATTCCAGGTTTTGCTCCAGCATCGAACTTAAGTCTGTGAACGTATAACTTTTGTCCTGTACTTTCATCAATCAATGTGTTTAGGAGATCGTGTGGATGCGGACCATCTTTTGTGGAGTTACGCAAATAAAAAACATCTTTTTCAGTGGAAATATCACCAATATCGTATAGACAACTAACAGAATTTACATCTATATCAAGTACATTTCCCCAAATAATAACACCTCCATTTTTCATACGTGCTATAAATGCTTCAGGAGTTTTAGCAATATCTATAATGTCATGACGTTTGGAACTAAGCCATGATATATATGAAAATATGGATTTCATAGATTTGTGTTCTGGAGAAACAGTAGCAAGTAGGGTTCCATCATCATATAATCGGACTGATCCTTGTGTGTTTGTAACTCTTTTTACTATAAGCCTTGGCAATAGTGCACCAGATAAATCAATTATTAGTGAATCTTTTGAAAGTTTTATTTTTTTTCTTAGTATTAACCTTTCGTTGGTTCTAGCCGGACTAGAAAATACTCGACCAACAATTGGAGCTTTAGGTGTAGGCAGATCTACTTCTATATCTTGTCCATCTTTTCTCCTTAACTTAAAAGTAGTTCCACTAGATGCAATAGATTCAATATTATATAATTGTTTAACCACATTTTCGTCTATTCCAACCCACTCTACACAAATAATAACAGTTCCGTTTTCTCTTAGTGCCATAAGAGCATTACGAGCTCCAGCAATATCTTTAATGTCATGACGTTGGGAAAAGATCTCAGATAGATTTTTGTATATAGTTTTATTACTATCTATATCAGAAGCTAGAACAACATCTCCATTATCATATAGAGTCATAGATCCTAATTCATTGGTAACTGTTTTTATAACTTCGGAATCTTGGTTAGAAGAAGAGGTGGTTTCTTTGTCTGATAAATTGGCACTATATGTGTTGTATCCACGCCAACTCCCATAAAATGGTAGAGCTGGTGTTGTTTGATAGTCGTTGAATAATTGTTTTTGTTCAACTGGAGTTAAGGGTTTATGGAATTTGATCCATTCTTCATATCTAGAAGGAGAGTCTGATACTCTTTCAACAATGAGTGATTCTACACCATTGGTTGTAGGAACATCTTTACTGGTAGCTGGTTGTTGATCATTATTTTTTGTTTTGATCCATTCTTCATATCTAGAAGGAGAGTCTGATACTCTTTCAACAATGAGTGATTCTATACCGTTGTCAGTTTGGTTAGAAGAAGAGTTGGTTACAGAGGTAGAAGTAGGTGCACTTAAAGCAAGATCAAATGCTTTAAAAAGAAATTGATCAAGATATTCTACTTCTAACTTATAAATTCTTATAGCTGTATATATATCATCA
>CACXFL010000155.1 GCA_902766925.1 uncultured bacterium
ATCAGATTCAAACAAAGAATCTAAAAATAGTGGACCTCCTGAATCTACTTTCCACATCATCGTATCTTCTCCTGTAGGAGAATTACTTTCATCATCAGTAAAAGCAACCTGTTGATTAACTTGGATCATCTCGGGATAACAACTACCTGTAGTTTTATCCTTAACAGGATCGTATATATGATTTTTACCATATCTTTTGTGAATACGCCTTGAATCATCACAGTTAACTATTTTTTTACCCTGTTTATCCGTATCCTTTTTTGTATAACACCCGTAACCAACCATCAAAATTCTATCTGAAGCTTTAAAATGATAATCTTTAATTTTTAAAGAGCTAAATCCTTTAAACGGGACACCATCAAATACCACAACCCCTATATCATAAATAATATTTTCTCCATGTCCCCCATAAATAGCTTCTTTAATATCTGCGTTATATAAAAACTTTTTACTACTTAATATGGTATTTCCTCTATCATTTAAATATATATCTACAAGTTTTCTCTTTTGGGTACCTACTTCAAGACAATGAGCTGCTGTTAAAACGGTATTGTCCGATATAATAGTTCCAGTACATCCCCAACCATCATCTAAACCTATAAATACAACCCTTTTGTAATCTGAGGTTGGAATTCCATTACTAATCAAAGGATCTGAATCTCGGGATTTACAAGCACCAACCCATAATAAAATAAAATAACCAAAAACGATAACCCAAAGATACCTTTTCATCAAAAACCTCAAACTACATCATCCTAATCGAGTTTAAACAGTTAAATTATAGGTTTCTGGAATTAAATTTCATCATAAGATCTTGAACTGTAAACTGTTTCTCATTTCTAGAGTTCCTTTGTCCCCTATCAGCTTTTCTACCAGATGATCTATCTTGGAATTTAGTGTTCGATTTTTTTGAAAAATCCACAGTTTTTTTATCTTTAATAGTACCTGATGGTTGACTGTCAGCTTGTTTAACAGGATTAAGTTTTCTACTTAAAGAAAGTCTTCTTCTTATAAGATCTACCTCAATAACTCTAACCTTAATAACATCTCCAACAGATACTACACTTGCAGGATCTTTAACAAAACCATCTGCAAGCTCACTAAGATGTACAAGACCATCTTGATGAACCCCAACATCTACAAAAGCTCCAAAGTTTGTAACGTTAGTAACGGTTCCATCTAGAATCATTCCAACTTTTAAATCCTCAAGAGAGTCTATCTCATCAGAATAAATCATTCTGTATCCATCTTCTCTTGGATCTCTTCCTGGTTTTATAAGTTCTTTTGCAATATCTTGAAGAGTTGGAAGACCAACATTTGCTGTAACATAGCGTTCCAGTGGCAAAACTTCTAAAAGTTCTTTCTGTCCTATTAAAGATTCAACAGATTTATTCAAATCCTGAGCTATATGTTCCACAACATCATAACTTTCAGGGTGTACTGAAGAGTTATCAAGTGGATTAGCTGAATCTGGAATTCTTAAAAAGCCAGCAGCTTGTTGGAATACCTTAGGACCACATCCAGGAACACTCATTAAAGAAGATCTTGAATCATATTTACCGTTTTTATCCCTATACTCTACAATATTCTTTGCAAGTGCTGGTCCTATACCTGATATATAACTTAAAAGAGAATACGAAGCTGTATTTACATTTACTCCAACTTTATTCACACAACTCTCTACAGTTTCTTCCAAACTCTTTTTAAGTTTATTAACGTTAACATCATGTTGATACTGTCCTACTCCAATTGACCTAGGATCTATTTTTACAAGTTCTGCCAGAGGATCTTGAAGACGACGAGCAATACTAATAGCACTCCTAATAGTAGGATCCAGATCTGGAAACTCTTCTCTAGCTATCTGATCTGTGGAATACACAGAAGCTCCAGACTCGTTTACAAACACTTTTTTCACATCTGTAAAGTTATTATTCTTCTGTACTCTTTTTACTAAAGAATTAATTTCTTTACTACCTGTACCATTTCCAATAGCAATGTAGCTGACGTTGTATTTTTTTATAAAATCAGCAACAGTTTGTTCTGCCTGCTTGGTTCCTGCAGAATGCTCATTATTAAAATCAGGATGGATAACCTCATACCCTAGAACTTTTCCAGTCTCAGATACCACAGCAAGCTTTGATCCAGTTCTTATACCAGGATCTATACCCATAACTATTTTTTCTGGCAAAGGTGGAAGAAGTAGTAGATTTTCTAAATTCTTAGAAAATACCTTAATAGCTTCTTCTTCACCATATTTTTTCATCTCCAATCTTAACTCAGTTTCAATCGATGGAGCAAGTAACCTCTTATATGATTCATCTATAACAGATGATGCCCAACTCATAAAATCAGCGCTGGATTTTTCTTTAAATACTTCATTTTTAATTTCAGATAAAATCTTATCTGTATCCACTTCTACATAAAAACGAAGAACTTTTTCAGCTTCTCCACGTCTAATAGCCATAATTCTATGGGCAGCAATGGTTGAGATACTTTCTTTAAAATCAAAGTAGTTTTGATATTTTAAAACTTTTTGTTTTAAGTTATTTTTCTTACTATCTTCGTCTTTATCTAAATTATCTAAATCAATACTATCTAATTTTTTCGATACCAAAACTCCACATGATTTAGATAAATTTCTAACTAAAGCCCTGATAGCTGCTGTTTCTGAAATATTTTCAGCATATATATCAGAAATTCCTGCTATAGCAGCATCCTCGTCTTTAACTCGTAACCCTTCTTCAATATCTGTTTTATCTTTAGTAACATATGAAGAAGCCATAGATCTTATCTGATCCATGGTTATAGTAGCTCTTTGAGATAAAACATCGTTATACAAAGGCTCAAGCCCCATTTGTTTTGCCACTTGAGCACGAGTTTTTCTCTTAGGTTTAAATGGAAGATATAGATCCTCTAACTCTGTTTTTGTTTTACATTCAAAGAATTTTTTCTTAAGTTCAGGTAACCTCTTTTTTAACTCAGGATTCTTACTAGATAACTCTTCTACAGTCTTATAACACTTCTTCTTTAACCCTTCTAACTCTTCAAGATAAGAATATCTATCTCTAACTTCTCTGATATGAACCTCATCCATAGACCCGGTTCTTTCTTTTCTATAACGAGCTACAAAAGGTATAGTACATTCCTCATCAAACAACAAACTTACAACGTTAGCAACATACTGTTCTTTTAATGATAACTCAGAAGCAATTTGACCAATAAGATTTACGATCATTTTTCAACTCTCTAAACTAAAAACAAAAACAAATACAACAATAAAGTGAATAATAAAAATACATACCAACCTAGAATCGGTATGTATTAATTTTAGTTTATTTTATCCATAGAATAAACATAAAAAAGTAGTCTTATCCAAAGAAATAAGCGATTTCTTTTTTAGCATTTTCCAATGAATCAGATCCATGAACAGTATTTTTGTCTATAGATTTTGCATACATTCTTCTTAGAGTTCCTTCTTCAGCATTAGCAGGGTTAGTTGCTCCCATAATTTTTCTATTCTTAGCTACAGCATCTTCTCCTTCAAGAACCATAAGAACCACAGGGGATGAACTCATGAAACTAACAAGTTCATTAAAAAAAGGCTTCCCTACATGAACATCATAAAAACCTTCTGCTTCTTTTTGAGTTAAATGTTTCATCTCAATTCTTACAGGATAAAGTTCATTTTCTTCAAATTTAGATATGATCTTACCAATAAGATGTCTTTCTACTCCATCAGGTTTAATTATAGAAAGTGTTCGTTCTATCATTAGTTTATCTCCATTATCTTAAATCATAAATATAAGTTTTACACCACGTTCTCTACAAGATAATATCTTGAATATTGAAAATCAATAGTATAAATTCAAGACTAGTTTTTATACTGGTTTAACTACTATATTCCTAAAGGTTCTTCTTATGTCAAACAAGCGTTCTATCCTGTTACGATATAGAAATTGGCTAATTTTATACTTTACATCAGTTTTATTATTAGGAATATCTCAGTTTATATTCTACCTATATAACAGAAACTATTTTAATCTTGAAGGAGAGCATATATTATCAATAATCCAAGGGAATATGGTGTTTTTATTATCATCATGTTCTATGTGTTTATCTATATTCACTCTGTTATTTTTATTTCCTGTTGTATCTTTTATAGATTACAAAAACAAAATTCTTCATTATATCTGCAGTTTCTTTTGGATTTTTCCAACCATTTTGATGCTTATCATTAACCTAATAGATACTTTTTGGTATCCAGTAATAGGAGAAAGATCTACTTACAAACACATCGATGTATTTTTATCAGTTACAGATAAATTCTCTTTTGTTCTGTCCTGCATCAAAACTTATTGGATAGGTTTTATTGTTCTAATAGGTATTATTTTACTAGGAGTACTTCTTTACTCTTCTCTAAATAACAATTTAAAAAATAAGCATATATACTATAGATTTTCTATCTTATCAGTATGTATTGAATTTACTCTTTTAATTTTAGTAGTACTATTTATGTCTTATACTATAAGAGGAAAGGGTCGCAATCCTCTTCGATCAATAAGAGCTTCTAAATATGTTTCCTTTAAAAATATGGATATAGTACTTAATTCTCCATACACCTTAATAAAAACATTAGGAAAGTCCTCCCTAAAAAGAGTTAACTTCTTCTCTCAAGAGGAACTTAGTTCAATTTACAATCCCCAAGTATCATTTCCTACACCTAAAGACTCAAATGATCCTTCAACTCTATGTTTATCTAAATACGCTCCGTCAATAAAAAATATTGTTTTTATACAGATGGAATCTATGAGTGCTGAGTATTTAAAAGCCTACGGAGCAACTGAATCTTGGGCTCCTTTTTTAGATTCTTTAATTAAAAAAAGTATTAGTTATCAAGGTTGGGCTAACGGATCCACAACCAAAGAGGCTCCTATATCCGTAGTATCTTCTTTTCCTAATTTTTCTAAAGATGGAAGAACTCTTCTTAGTTCTAATAACTTTAACACTAAACTTCACTCCATAGCAAAAGAGTTTAAAAAAATATCATACGATACCCTTTTCTTTTTTGGTGATGAAAACGGTAGTCAGTACATAGATAGTTTTGCTCGTATTGCTGGATTTGACAGTTTCTATGGAAAGAATGAATACGATAGAGATAACCCTGGAAACAAAGATTTTTTAAAGGGGTCTTTCGGACTTTTAGATGAACCTTTTTTACAATATGTTATAAAAAAAATTGATTCTACCTATAAAAAAAATCAAAAACCCTTTCTCTCATATCTAGCTACCTCAACAGCTCACTTTCCTTTTTTAATTCCCCAAAAATATCAAGAAAAATTTTCTCAAGGACCTCTTTCAATACTTCAATCAATTAGATACTCAGATTATGCATTGGAACAATTTTTTAAAAAAGCTTCCTTATCAAGTTGGTATGAGGATACTTTATTTATACTATTTGCCGATCATACTAGTGAAAGTAGTGGAGGTTGGTGGTCTACAGATAAACAAAAACAAGCTATACCTCTTTTATTTTATATTCCTAAATCGGAAAAAGATACCACCTGTCATATTCTGTCACAAAAAACTGTTCAACAAATAGATATATTCCCAACCCTTCTAGATATGTTTAAGATCAAAACTAATATCATAACTTATGGTACTTCCCTGTTTGACTCTAAACATAAAAACACAGGCTTATTTTACAATGGTGTAGCTCACCTATTTTATATTGAAGATTACCTTATTAAATGTATAGATAACTGTAATTCAATGGAAATATTTAATGTAAGGCAAGATCCTCTTAATAAAACTGATATCTATCCTAACATCTCAAAACTACCACCAGATGAGAAAAGAGTTATTCAAGGATACATAGAACTAACTAAAGCTACAGTTCAACAATTTATAAACAGAATGATAGATGGAAACACAACTACCGACTAAAATTAAATTTAATAAAAACTAATCTAGATTAATTCCTCTGATTTTTAATTTAGGATCATTGGCTAATGCTTTATCAAAAAAATCACTGCCTTTTAAAATAATGAAATAATCAGCTCTTCTTCTTACATCTATAAACTTTTTATCCCCTTCAACCGTTTCGTGGAAAGTTACACTAAATTCTCTAGTACTAGAAGATATAGCTACTAACTCTCCCAATCTATTAAATACAGCCCCTCCAGAATCTCCATCTATTAGATAAAAACTCTTATTATCTACAATATTTTTTATAACACCCTGATAAAGATCATCAACTTTAATGAATCCCATACGTCTATAATTCTTTTTTCCACTAGCTCCTACAACTATTAATCTTTCTCTTATATAAGGATAGACAAGTGATACTTTAACAGGGCTTATATCCGAAAATGTTCCATCTGAAAATCTTACAATAGCAATATCATAAACATCATCTTGATAGAAAGACTCTGCATCTATTTTAGTATTACCTTTTATGTATGATAACCTACTATTTTTAAACAAACAATGACTTGCGGTAATTATAGTATTAGAAGAAACAACTACTCCACTACATCCATAGGAGAAACTTCCCTCACATAATAAAGAGAAATATCCTCTTAAAATCGTTTTAAATTGTTCATACAGATCTGGATCTAAATCTATAGTTTTCACCATTCTAGAAACATCATCACGAATATTATCGAATAAAACATTATCAAAATAACGGTCTATAATGCTAGAATCTTCAATGTCTTCTACAGCAAACAAGATAAGATCACTTTCTAATAAAGTTTTCATTTGTTTTAAAAATTTATGAACTTTTTTTGACTCTCTCTTATCAGAAGATTGCATTTTTTTGATATGATCAAAAACAGGTGTATAAAATCTACCTCCATACCCCCAAGTTCCAAACTCAATATTTCTTATTTCATTTAAAATACCTTCTTCACTAAAATCTCCTACAGATCTAATCCCTTCAAGTTTAATAACAGAAGATGCATTAGGATACAAAAAATCAAACACTGTAGCATCCCTATTTAAACCTAATTCTTCCATCCTTAAATCAATTGAAGCAGGGTACTTGGAATCAATATCCGATAGAATATCAGCTAGCTTATAATTTAAATTCATGTAAACAGTTCTACTTTTTGAATATTTAATAAATAGACTTAATCTATCAAAATCATTATCTTCGGATGAAAGAGTTGTAAAATGATCAGCTAATACTTTTTTTAATCTAGTCTTAGGATCAGAAGAGATTAGAGTATTTTTAATCTTATTTATAAGATACTTATTCGGACCGTATATAAATTTATCCGAACAATCTTCAGCTAATAATACTGATTGAGTAAAAAAGCATAAAACAATACATCTAAGTGAATAACTTAAAATAAAATAAAATTTATTTATAAAAAAAACGTGTCTCATTCCTCACTCATCTTTAACTTGCATTCATTAACTTTAAACTCTGTATCACCAGCAGCATCATTAAGTTCCATACGTTCTAATAGGTAATATATATCCAAATATTCTCTAGGAGTTCTATAATCATCTATCGCTTTAGGATACTCCTGTCTTTTAAGTGTTAAAAGTACCCTTTCTCTTTTTTTATATACCATCTCATACTGATACACTAAACTCATTACTTTATCATAATCTCTGGTTCCTAGAAGAGTACATACAGAACTCCAGATTAATCCAATCTTATTCAAGAAAGTATTTTGACTAAAAAACTCTAGTTCAGGAAGTTCTCCATTTTTATAAATCCAATCTGCTACTTTTTCTAATACATAAAATCTAAGATCTATTCCTTCTAATTTTAAAGGAACATCTTCTCTAACTTTAAAGGTTTTACCTATAGATTTAGAATAGTAAATAAGTTCTTGTTGAAGAAGATAAGTAGAATAAAACAAACGTCCACTTCCTATAACATCACGAATATTAATACCTACTTCCTGCACACTCAACTGGTCTGAATCTACAAAATAAGAGTCATTAAATTCTATCATCCAATCTAACAAAAACTCCATAAACTTAATTTTTCTCAGTTTTATATCATTGCTGTTATCTTTAATAAAATGAATATCATTAATCCATCTTTGTCTAAACTCTTCAAGTTTTGTTTTATCAAGTACTTTAACTTCTTTTATGTATTTACCTCTTTTTATTCTTTTAATAGGTTCACCAACATACTGTTCATTTATACTATCAAATATTTTTAATTTCTCATCATCTACTCCCTTAGCCTTTGTATAAAGATACAGTTCATTCATAAGATTATGATAGCTTAAACTTAAAAAACTTGGTCCTATACTCTTGTAACTTACTCCTATTTTTCCCGAGAATCTATCTATTCCAAAATCTTCCTTACGAGGAAGTCTTACAAAACCTTTTTCTTTAATCCATAAATACATAAGTTCAAGAGAATGTTCTTTTCTAGCACTGGTACTATCCTCTTTTAAATTTACAGCTATCCCCTCTCTTACAGTAAAACTTAACCCCTTACTTATAGCATAAGTAATTAGTTCCTCTTGCAGTTCAAACATAGAATAAAATAGTTTAGATTCACCTATAATATAGGTAATATCCAGACCAAATGTTTTTGGCCTAAACAAAGAACTTCTTAAAAATTTATTATCATTAAAAACCTTCATCCATTCCAAAAGACAATCCATAAAAGATGTTTTAAGTTCCTGGGATGGAGTTTCATTTTTTATCCTTAAAAAAAGATGCCTCCATTTATTTTTAAAAACTGATAGACTTATATCTTCTTTTTCCATTACACCATATTTTTTTATCTTCTCTGGAAATAGAGCTAAAATTTCTTCTTTTTTTGTATGATGTGTAGCATAGATATATACTTTAGAAAGTATAGCATCGTATCCTTTAAAACCAAATACTCTTAAAAAAGAGTTAATACCTACACCTACATTATCTTGGAATGTATCCATTTTAAAATTCGATAGAGTTGGAAGCTTTTGATGTTTTACTATCCATCGAAATGTTAAAGAAAGTATATAATCTGAAATATCTCCTGGAATTTCTATTGGAATATTTTCTCTCACAATAAAACTTTCCTTTAACTTTTTTACATATACTATCAGATTCTTTTGAAGATCATATATGGAATAAAAGAGCTTATCCTTACCTAAAACAGCTGAAGAATATATTCCAAAAGTTTTTGTAGTTAGATCTTTAGAACTAATAAATTCTGGTTTACCAAGAGGACTACTTTTAAAAAGTTTCATCCATTCATATACTGCTTGTAAAAACTTATCCTTTAGTTCCTGACTAAGTTCCTGATTTTTTATCCTTGAAAAAATAGGCTCCCACTTTAATATAAACGCTTTAGTATCAGACCCAGTATCCCTAGGAGTAAAAATTAATGATAGTTCTTTATCCTTAAGATATTCTTTAAACCTCGTTAAAAACTCAGCGTAATCTTTAAAAACACCTCTATCTCCAATGATTCTATTTTTAGTAATTCCAACCTTTTTAGATTGTTCTGTAAAATCTGAATCAACAGGAGGATAGCTATCATTATATTTTACAGCCCACCTATATATAGAATCAAAAAGTTTTAAAATATAATCTTTCTCATTAACTGTTCCTTTAATTTCGTTTACGAATCTATCTGAGAAAAATTCAATAGGTATATCCAAAAATGGATATCTACCACTTAGTTCAATACTTGCTTTTTCTCTAAGTAGTACAGCCGATTCAAACAAACACCCCCTACCTACAAAAATAGATAAAAAAGAAACATCTGTTCCAAGCATCCCAGAGCTAAACACGTATTCATCCACGTATCTATCTATTAAATCTAAAATTTGAACTAGATAATAATTAATAAAAAAAGATTGTATCTTAGATACATCTATTCCATCTTTAACATAACATTTTTGTACAAGATACAGTGCAAAAAGTTCTAATCTTGTTCCTAACTTCATTTGTTTTTGTTCTGATAAAATCCATGCCTGTTTTATAAAATCAGACATATTAGAATCATAGGTAAAAATCTTTTCATTCATAAATTGTTCTAATTTTTTTTGATGTCTAATATCTTGAAAAGAATGTTTCCTAGTTTCAACTAAGGACAGAAATCTTAAAACCTGTTTTTGATCATAGATATCCTTATAGGATATTCTAGATATAAGATCATTAACTAAATAATAACCTTCCTTATCACCGGCAAAAATAGAACCATTCCATAGTAAAGAAAAACTAGTGATAAAAATACAGAACAAAGAGTTTCTTAAAAAATAAGTTCCCATATCAGAATAAAAATCCTAACTCAAATTACATATTAGATAAAAGATATAAAAATAAGCGTTAAAAATTGATAAATTTTAGATATTTTTCTTATTATTTTAGATCTTTTATGTCAAGTCGATTATCCATTAAAATTAGACCCAAAAATCAAATAAATTGTTGATAATATAAGGATAAAATCGATATAGATAGCTTATCTACTGGCAAGAAGCTCTTTAAGTTTAGACTGACAACTTGGATCTAAATATGATAGAAGAGGGCGAGATTTAAGCCTATCTAGTCTTTTTGAAAAATAAGACTTGTTTTTTAGAATATCAGTTTTTATAGAAGAGAAAGATTTTTTTGAACTATCTTCACTAGAGTTAATTTCTCTATCATCTAAGATTACAAGAAAAGTTCTACTGTTATAACAAAAATTAATAGCACTTTCTAAAAGAGAACAATCACTCAAACTAGCTCTAGGAGAAACACATATAAAAAGTACAGACTTTGATGTAAGAGAATTCCAAGACATTGATGTTAATGATGGATATTTTTTATAGAACCCTGATCCTCTATCTATTCTTAGATAATGAACTCTAAATCCAAATCTCCAACACAAACTAAGTCCATAAAAAAAACTCATCAAAGAAACATCCATGTTTTGAGGAAGCATAGATCTTGAGTGTTCTCCAATCCCTGCCCCTGTGAACAAAAGAGCTCCTACATTATTTTTAGTAATAGAAAGATATATCTTATGAAAAAATAAGATATCTACATTTTGACTTTCATAAAAAAGATAACTTTCTTTTAGTTCAAAAAGATCCGAGTACTCATGAAAAAGTTCTACAGTGTGAGAAAACCTAGAACGAAGATCACACATTGATACTTCATTAGATTGATAATCTAGAATTCCTCCACTACCTAAGCAACAATCAAAGTATTCTTTATCTAGAGTAAGTTTATCTTTATAATCAAGTCCTAGAGTTAACCTACCAACTTGTTGAGATAGAAATTTAGATTTACATACTTTATTACTATAATCATTCATATCTATAAATTACTACTGAGTTGCCAGAATTTTTCTATAATCTTTACCGGTAATTTCCATAAAAATAGATGTTTCAACCAGTCTAGAAAATATTCTTGTACCTATTCTTTTTTCTAAACTTCCAAAGACTCCGGGGTTAAATTTAGAATCATCATAACTATACTCATCTATAAGATCCGTAGATCTAGGATCTTCTTTCAAAGAATAGTTTGTAGAATACACACTAATTTTATTAGCATTATATCGTCTCATTATCAGTTGATCTAATTTTTCTTGTTCCCAATCGTTATTTCTTCCTTTTGCAAGTTCATCTATAAAAAGAACCTGTGCTGAGATAAGAGGTTTTAAAAAAGATTCTTCAGATTTATTTTCAGAATAGCCACTTCTAATAAGATTAAGTAGTTCATGGAAATCAACAAATTTTACATCTACTCCGTAACTTGCAAGTTTTTTTGCAGCTGCTACCAGTATATATGTTTTTCCAACTCCGACATCTCCACTTAAAACAAACCCTTTCGATTGTTCCCCCTGAAGGTATGATAAAATCCAGTCTTTTACTAGTGCTACTATCTTCTTACAGTTTCCTGTATTATTTGAAAAACTAGATAAATCTGCTGAAAAAAACCTTGCAGGAAGTCCTGCAGATAAGAATGTATTAACTATTCTTTTAGGATCTTGCTTATCGATATTTAGACACTGATGAATAGTTCCATCTTTAAGGGTCCTACAAGTTCCGGCACAACTAGGACATGAACTTACACAAGTGCAAAGTTTTGCTTTAATATAAAACCCAGAATCCTCCAGTAGGTATCCTCTTCCACCACATTTTCTACATCCTAAAGCAAGCTGACAAGTATCGGTGGAAGGTACCCCTTCTAGATCTGTTCCGTATAAAAACTTATTCATAAAATTTGACACTGTTTTTCCTCCATTACAGGTAGTTACCTACTGGCAGTATCATTTATATTAGTAGCTAAAGCTTTTAAATTTCAACCCATTTTTAGTTTAAATAATCTCAACAAATTCTATTATATTCCTATTATTGTAAATAACTTATACCAGATTTTATTAAATAGATTCCAGCTTCTTTTTTACTCTTTTTGCTCTAAAATAACACCTTGCTAACTTTTTATACCAGCTTGTTTTTGGTACAATAGGGTTATAGCACATATCGTCTAAACAATAATTTTTACAATCTATGAAAGGATCTCAAATGATTAGAAAAATCAGTTTATGTTTATTTATCATCATTA
>CACXFL010000156.1 GCA_902766925.1 uncultured bacterium
GAATGGACTACACAGTTTTTAAAAATTACAATAAATAAAATTATAAATAACGATATATTTGGTCTTGAAAAATACCTCTCAGAAAATGCCACCATTAATAAAACCGTTGTAAAAGGTTCTATGGATAGAGTAAAGCATAACGAACAGATAAAACAATTTGCTTCAAATTGTCATCTTGGATCCTACGTATCTAAACTTATCCTAGGTATCAGTGAAGAACTTTTAATGAATGCTATATATGACGCTCCTATAAAGGATGGTACCCCTCTTTACAACCATCTTCCTCGTACTACTGTAGTTCAGCTTCAACCTTACGAATATCCTACTCTTTCTTACGGTTATGATGGATTATTCTTTGGGGTATCTATTCTTGATCCTTTCGGAACTATCAGTAAACAAGTCTTTTTTGAACATATCAAAAAATCTATTAATAGAAGTTCAAATACTTTGATTTCTGCCAACACTACTGAAACAAAAACTGGTGGAGCAGGACTTGGTATCTTAAAAATTCTTCATAGTTGTCACTGTCTTATATGTAACGTAGAACTTACAAAACAATCAGAGTTTATAGCTCTTATTAACACCAAATCACTTCCAAGGGATCTATCTAAAGCTACAAGAAGTGTTAATTTTTTTGAAAAAGAGTTAAGTTAAACTAATACTAGTTAACTAGTCACAATTTCACTACAGTATTTACTAAATACTAAATTCAAAAGGTTTATATGTGAAAGATTTTTGTATCATATGTCATAATTTTTTTCCCTCAACTGACATTAGACATTCCCAGCTGAAACATTGTTGCTCTAATTGTACAGATAAAATATTTCTTAACAAGTTAACTACCTTTTCCAGTCACAATTCTTCTTTTTCTTTAACTGATGATTCTTCATCAAATAATACATATTCCATTTTTTATTACCAAAATCTTATTCGTGATCTAATACTAAGATCAAAAGTTCAAAAAGACTATCAAGTTCTTCAACTTCTTCTTGCAATTGTAGAAATGGAACTACCTTCTATTAAATCCTTCATTTATTCCCATATAGGAACCAATACCGATCTTTCCCTTGTTCCAACTCCATCTAGCCTATGGAGTAGAATCAAAGGTAAATACGATATAGCACACCTTATTACAGAAACCTTATCTAAAAAATTACAGATACCTATGGACCATACTAGTTATAAACTTGGATGGTCCATATTTAAAAGAAGTAAGAACAAAATTAAATACACCCCTGATTCTACCTTTTCTATTTCTAAACTTAATCATATAGACACCAATACCAATATTCAAAACTTAGATTCTAATCGTTGTATTCTTATAGTAGATGATATTTTAACTACTGGACAAACTCTCAGAAAACTTGGATCTATATATAAAACCTCTGATACTCTAGTTCTTTACTTTACATTGGCTACAAGTAAATCTTTTTTTACTCATATCTAGAGCAAAAAACATCTAAATCAAATTTTAGACAATCTTTCACACTTTTTATTTCCAATAAGTTTCAAAATAATATAAAAAATATGAGTATTTATTAATATAAAAGGATTAACAAGATCAATCTTATTAACATCCATATTATATATTTAAGGCCTATTTATTATGCTAGAACAAACAACAGAATCTACATCTTTTTTAAAAACTTCTCCTATGCTTGATCAGTATGTATCTTTAAAGAATCAAGTACCTGATGCTGTATTACTATTTAGATCTGGAGACTTTTATGAGATGTTTGGAAAAGAAGCTACAGAAATGGCTCAAGTTTTAGATATAAGACAAACTTCTAGAAATAAAAATGATCCAGACAACTCTGTAGAACTCTGTGGTTTTCCTCATAGAAGTTCAAAAACATATATACAGAAACTATTAAAACTAGGATATAAGGTTGCTATTGCAGAACAAATGCAAAGTGCTAAAGATCCTACAGTAAAGGGGCTTATAAAAAGACAAATTGTAAAAATATATACCCCTGGATGTCAGGATGATATGGGTGATGAAGAAGAACAGAATTACATCCTTGCAATATACCAAGAGCCTACTCAAAAAAGTTGGATTGTACTAATTTCAGATATTTCTACGGGAGAACTTAGATTATCTACCTGTATAGATGAGAGAGCAATTATTGATATAGTTAGTTATCTTAAACCAAAAGAAATTCTGTCTAGAAGATTTCTTCTGGATCAGATCAAAGAACTTTTAACTTCGTATCTAAACTATAACAAAAACTTATGTTTTTCTATAATGGAAGAAGAACCTTTGAGAAATTCGTATTATCAGTCTGAGGTTATAACTAAGATTTGTGGTAAAGACAAACAGAGTTTATCTTTGATTAATAATACTAACGGAGCGCAGGCTCTGATTGCTGGATTTATAAAATATCTACACTTTCTTCATATTAATACCGATAGATTTTTATCTATAAAACCTATTAAAGATCCAGATACTATGGTTCTAACAGAAACTGAAAGAAGAGATCTGGAGCTATTTGAAACAATAAGAACAGCTAAAACTGTTGGATCATTATTCCACGAGATAAAAAGAACTTCTTCTCCTATGGGGACAAGACTATTGCGTAAATGGATTTTGTATCCTCTGATGGATCAAGAAAAAATAAAACTAAGACAAGACGCCTGTAGTTCTTTTATTAATCTTTCTAAGATGAACCGTGATACCTTCACAAATATAAAAGAAATTATGTCGGGTTTTCCAGACATGGAAAAACTGGCTATTAAGTTGACCTCTGGTTACCTTAATATCAACCAGATTTTAAGTTTAAAAGAAGCTCTAATAAAAAGCAAAAAACTCTATCAACTCCTAAATTCTAGTAAAGATAATTTTTCTGTTTTGATTCTTTCTACATTAAAGGGTTTATCTGGTTATAACCAAGCTTTGTCTATTTTTTACAATATGATAAAAGAAAACGCCTCTGAAATAGGGCTAGGAGATCGTCTTATAAAAGAAGGTTATGATCAGGATCTAGATAATTACAATAATTTAAACAAGCATGGAGAGTCTAAAATTCTAGATTATGAATCCAAACTTAGAGTTAGTTTAGATCTTCCTTTAAAAATAAAACGTCATGCTACTATGGGACTTTTGATAGAAGTTTCTAAAAACAAAACTGATAGAGTTCCTGAGTTTTTTATCAAAAGACAGTCTATGACTAACTGTGATCGTTATTCTACCGATGATTTATCAAAACTTAGTGCAGATATTTCTTCATCTCAAGAACTCTCTTTACAAAGAGAAGCTGAACTCTATCAAGAGTTTATATCTAAGCTAAGAACCTGTTATATAGATTTAATTAATATTTCAACATCTGTATCTATAATAGATGTTCTACTATCTTTTGCAGAATGTGCTATTGAGTTAAATTATAACAGACCTTCCTTTACAGACAGGATTTGTCTTACTGGTTCTAGACATCCTTCAATAGAGAGAATGGTAGGATATAGTTTTACTGCAAACGATATAACTATAGAGGGTGAAAGTAAAATTATGCTTATCACCGGTCCAAACATGGGTGGAAAATCTACTGTGATGAGACAGGTTGCTCTTACAGCAATTATGGCTCAAATTGGTAGTTTTGTACCAGCTACTAGTGCCGAGCTTCCAATTTTTGATAGGATATTTACCAGGGTTGGAGCAAGTGATGATATAAGTGCAGGACAATCTACTTTTATGGTGGAGATGAGTCAGACTGCTTCTATTTTAAGACATGCCACAAAAAGATCTTTAATTATTCTTGATGAGATAGGAAGAGGAACCTCTACTCAAGATGGTTTAGCTCTTGCTTCAGCTATTTTAGAAGATCTTTCTATCAACAAAAAAGCTTTTTGTTTTTTTACTACTCATTACCATGAGTTAGTATATTTTAGTAAAAGCTTTTCAAACATCTGTGTCTATCAAACCCAGGTTTTGGAGGAAAACTCTAAGGTTATTTTTACACACAAGCTTGTTCCTGGAGCCTCAGGAGAATCTTTTGGAATAGAGGTAGCTCGTCTTGCTGGAATTCCTCAACATGTTTTAAATAGAGCCTTAGATCTTCAAAGCAGTTATAGATCCAGAATTGATTCTACTAGTGATTCTTCTACAGAATCTCTTGACACGCAGATAAAAGAAAATGAAGTGAACAAGAACCAAGAAATTTACGAACCATCCAAAAATAAATCTAATGTAAGTATTCCTTCTTGTTTATTCCAGGATGAAACCGATAAATTTCTTAAAGTTATTGATAAACTTAGAACTATAAATATCAATCGAACAACCCCTATCAAAGCTCTTACTATCCTAGATGATATAAAAGCTATGATAGACAGTAGTTCTTCCTCTCAACAAAATTTATTTGACTAGTAGACTATATTATTTTTGATTGTTTCTTCTATTTTAGATACAATATCTAAGATAGAACAAGTATCATTCATATTATTGTAAAAGCACTAAAGTAAAATATGAACGGATTCTCATTTTTAGGTAGTGAAGGAGTACCAATGAAAAAAATATTTTGTGTGTTTATCAGTATAGTCATTATAGATCTTTGTTTATTAACAAGTTGTAAAAATAAAAGCTCTAATTTGGAATCTATAAATGGAGTAACTCCAGGTATGGTTTGTTCTGAGTTTAAAGAACACATCAGTAAAATCCTAGAGAATCCAGGAACAACAACTACAATAGAACATATTGCTAATATAAAGGAAGAAATGTTAGATCTTAATACTTTTAATCCAGCATCTTTTCTTCAAGAACTATTTAATAGTTCTAAAGCTAAATTTATATCTGAACTTCAAGTAGCCAATGCAGAATATAGTTGTCAAATCCAAGCTAAAACAACCGGTACCTTCGGAGAAAATTGTTCTGATACTGATAGGTTTGCAGGGTTTACTGTTGCTACACTTCAAAATCTAAAAAATATGAACGATCTTAGAATAAGAGCTCTAAACGCTTGTGATATAGATAACAATTTAATGAGAAAGGCCACAGAAGATAAAGAATTTACATATATGATTTTAATGGCAATACTTGCAAACTCTTCAGATGATTTTAATCAAATGCTTGCAAATACTTTTTTTCAGCTAAATATAACTAAAAGTGATGGAGCTTCAGACGAAGAAATTCGAATATTAAAACATATACAAACACTCCTTGCGATACCTTTTGATAAAAATACCGGAATTCTAAAAAATAATAATGCAATAATCAAAGCTATGGATGATTACAACCAAACTTATGGGGAACCTACCTCTGGTAATCAAGGAACAGAAAATTTAGGAGGTGTAGTTCAAACTCTAAAAGGTTTTTGTAAAGCACTTGAAAAAGTTAGTAAAAATGCTCGTTCTGTAAAGGGTGCAGCCAAAAGTATGGGAGGGTTAGCTTCAGTTTGTGCTAACTGTTCTAGTACAGCATCAGGTGCCTGTAAAGCAGTGTTTGAAGATCTTGACTTAGTAGCTAGTCAAACTACCACCAAGAACATGATGAAATCCTCTGCCATGAATTATGTAAAACCTTTTATAAAACAGGTGGGAGCATCCGTATTCATATGCCTACTTACATCTAAATGGCTTATAAAAAAGGTAGCAACTGTTTTTTCAAATTATTTTTTACCTACCATCAGTAAGTTCTGGCCAAAATTAGCAGAGAAGTTAGCTACTGTAAAAGCACTGGAAAAAAATCCAAAATTAGGAAATATATGGCAGGCTGTGGTATCTGCAGGGTGTGAGCTTACTTTTAACCTACAAGGAGATGCTATCTCTCAGGATATGAGTATAGATTACGACGATTGTGGGGAAATTAGTGAAGATAGAAAACAGTTTTTAAAAAATTCTCACAACGCTTCTTGTTTTAGAACAGCTGCAAGTTTATGTACTCCACTTTTTAATCCTGGATATGTAGATTTTGATATAATACTAAATAGTTTCGGTGTAGATACTGAAAATGAGGGTGTATTACTTGCTACTCTTTCAACCGCTGGAACTATAGGGTTAACAAAAATATGTCAAACCGGTAGATGGGCCACAGCTTTTAGTTGTTCTTTCATGGCTGCGGCACTTGCTCAATACAATATGGCTCAAACCCAAGGTACAAGTGATTGGGCTCACTGTCTTAGACTAGATTCAGCAGGAGTTTGTAAAGCATTGAAATGGACAGGTAAAAAGTTAGGCACCACATATGAGTATATAAAATCTCCTATCAAGCATCTAAACAAAAATAAGAAAGGACAATGGAGTGGTCAACTTTGTAAATGTACGAGAAAATGTTTCTATGACGCCTCTCCTAATATACCATTATATGGAGAAACACCTTTTGGTAATGATGAGATAGCGTTCTTTCGTTTAGGTGAAGATTTAAATCATGAAGAAAACACTAAAGCTTGTCTTGCTCGTAATGGTAAAAAAACAAAATATCCTGAAGCTGGGAGATCTCATTCTGATGAGTATGGAGTTTATTCAAATTGTTCCTTAGTAGATGTAACTTTCTTAAATGAAGATGTTCCTGAAAGTTCTTTTCCAATTGATGGAACAACAGTGGAATATAGATTATTAGACAACAAAGACAAAGCTGGTATTACCACCGCAAGAACCTTTAAGGATTGTGTATACTAAAATTTAAAATCTTCTATAAAAAACTAGCAGTTATTCTTACATAAATAACTGCTAGTTTTTTATTTTTACTATCTTAATCTTCTCTATGGTGCTTTATATAACATAGATGATAGGGAATACTCAGGACAGTCTTTAGGAGCTACATCTATTATCTGTTTATATATAGCTTGAGCAGCAGAGCTATTCTTATTTTCAATTGATTGAGCTTCATTCCAACAAAGTTGAGCCATATGTTTACTCATTGAAGAATAAGACTGACATCTTTTTATTATAACATCTTGATTATCCTTATTTACATTTTTATCAATATCAAGTAGTTTTTCACTACAAGTTTCATTAGATTTTACTAGTTCATAAATTCCATCCATATTTTTATTCACAGCATCAGTCAGTCCTATTTTTTTCATCTCTTTAGAACTTAATTTAGATGATATTACTTTATACACGTCATAGGTATAATTACATCTAAAATCTTTTTCTTTTGAGCTATCCACCTCAGTTACCATTTTAAACATCCAACCTAGATCAATTACCTCATTTTTTAAACTAAGTCTTTCCATGTAAGATAGAAGAGTTTCATCTACAATCGTTTTATTCCAAGTAGTTTCATTTAATTTCTTTAAAATAGAATTTGAATCCTGTTTATATTTTTTTGAACTATTCTTTCTATCAATATCTTTTATCTGTCTATAAAAATTAATAAGTCTTACTAATGCCATGTTATATTCTGGAACATCTTTTTTTAAATCTTTTTCATACTTAAAATAGCTATCATAAAATTCTTCAGCTTTATCGTAGGAATAAGTATCGACATACGCAGCAAATAATTTTACCTTGATAGGTTCTTCAATATGTTTAAACAAAGTAGATCTATTGTTTTCAAAAAACTTAATAGCTTGCTGGTATTTTTTTTCATTAAAATATTGATTAATAATAGAAGCTTGTTTTTTTATAAGAGGAACCTTCATAGAATCAAGATAATCTGATTCTGGATAGATTGCTACAAATTCTCTAACCTTTTCAACCATCTTATCAGTATCCTTATAAGACATTGTAAGACATGAAAGAGCAAGCTCTTTCAAATTAGAATCTGTAGCTGAATTATAATAATTTTCAAACATTTCTCTGGAATGGTTTATATTTTTTAAATCCATTGAATTAAAATCAAGACAAGTCTCTCTTACCTGAGCTATTTTACCAAAATAAGAATCTTTGTCAGCATGCTTTAATTTATAATATTCAAGTGTTGCTTTTTTGTTATCTTTTTTTGCTAGATAAATATCTGCTATTCTTAAACTTATAAACTCTTCTGTATCCTTATCTAAGTAATTTTTTTCAGATATTCTTTTAAAATTTTTAGAGCTTTTACTTTCTTCAAACATTTTTAATGATTTATCTAGTTCATTCATCCAAAACAATGACTCAGCACGAAGTGCATAGGTTCTAGGAGTAAACGAGGATAGATCCACAAGAGAAGCTTTCTCATATAGATCTTCAGCTAGTTCATAATTATTAAGATCAAAGTAAATATTTGCAGCTTGAGTAAGAATTAAACTAGCATCTTTTTTTGTTATAAAATCTTGTCTTAAAGCTAAATCATAAACTTTTATAGCATCAAAAAAACTTCCTGATTTTTGTAACAGATAGGCTTGTAACCTAAGAAGATCTATATAGTGATCAGTAGATCCCTCTTTTGCTAGAAGATCTAATCCTATATTTAAAAATTTATACGCATACATATAGGATTTAAATTTAAAGTTAATTACTGATATATTATATAAAGCTTTAATTCTATTTTTTTGTAAAAGAGGATCATCTGATTCAGTATGAAAAGCATTAACCATAAAATTTGCAGCATTCGCATAATATTTTTTAACTATTCTTTCTTTCTCTGCTGTCTTTTCCTCGTCTCCGAAAGTGTCTACTGCTTCATATGAAGGTACCTCAGCTAAGAAAGTCAACGCTATAAAATAATTAATTCTTTTTAAATATTTAAAATCAGATTCAGCTCTAGCTTTAGCTGACAGAAGTACATTTCTAGCTCGTTCAAATTTTTTATCAAGATAAAAAACTCTAGCTTTGTTTAAGTGTTGATAAATAAGTCCTTCTCCTTCTGTTACAGGGAAAAGAGTAGGATTCCATCTAACATTTTCTAGTTCAAAACTTACATCTTCTATTTTTATAGGGTAGTACCAGAAATAATGATTAAGAGGAGGACGGGTTGAAGGTTTTAATCTAAAATCAGATATAAAATAATAGTTATCAATTACTTTATGAAAGTTTTCTTCTACTTGTTCTTGAGTGTAGTTTTGTTCCTTTTTTTCCGGATTAACACTATCTGCACTGATCAGAAATACACACACTAATACCAGTACATAAAATTTGAAATAACAGTATTTCATAATAAGACCCAAGTAAATTCATATCGATAAAGACAAACTAATCTTCCGTGACATCACTATAATCGTAATCAACGTGAAACTCTACACGACGATTTAACGATTTGCCAGATTCAGTTTTATTAGAAGCTATAGGTTTAGTATCAGCATACCCTGCAGCAGATAGCTTAGAAGCTGGAAAGTTTAATCGATTTATCATATATTTAACAATATTTGTAGCTCTCAAAGTAGAAAGTTCCCAATTTGTTATATTCCCTTCTGGTGGTTTACTATCGGTATGACCTTCAACTCTTACATCTCTTCCCAACGTCTTTAAAGCCTCAATTACTGCATCTAGATCTTTTCTTGCAGACCTTTTTATCTCTACTTCACCTGGTCCATAAAAATGTCTTGCAAGAAGTTGTACTTTAAAACCAGATCTTGTAGGAGATATATCTACAATACGTTCAACTCCTTTACCAGTTCCTGAAGGAAACTTTTCAGGACCATATAATCTTTCTTCTAATATAAGATTAACCTTTGCCATCTCATCATTAACAATTTTAACCGCCGCAGTTGAAAGTTCTGCTTTATTTCTTAAACTCTTTCTTTTAGAAGTTCCAGTAAACTCGTTAAATATCCCCATACCAACAGCGGATTGAGAACCTTTACCTGCTTCTTCCCCTCCGTTTTCCATTCTGTTCATTGGAATATCATCAAGTGGAGTGTTAAAACTATCTTGCATTGATCCTGCTACACGTCTTGCATCAGATTTTGAAGCTTGAAGATTAAGTGCATACAGAACCACAAACACAGCAAAGATAAGTGTTAACATATCGCCGTAACTTACGAGCCAACGTTCCGCATTTTCAAACTCTGGAGGTCTTTTTTTCACTATCTACCTCTTCTTATTTATGCATAAATACAGATAGTTTTTCTTCAATTACCTTAGGGTTAAGACCAGAAAGAATTCCTTCAACCCCGATAATAACAAGTTCTCTTGCTACTGCTTCTTGACCGTATTTTCTTTTAAGTTTTTTACCAATTGGAATGAAAAGAATGTTAGCAGAACCTACACCATATAGAGTAGCGGTGAAAGCCACAGCAATACCAGGACCAATACTTTCAGGGTTATTCAAGTTTTCCATAACGTGAATCAACCCAAGCACAGCTCCCAAGATACCGATTGTAGGAGCAATACCTCCAAAATCTTCCCAGAATTTTGCAGCTATTTCTTCTTCTTCTAAAGAATGCGATTGTTCATTTTCTAGAGTTTGACGAATTACATTAGGATCTGTTCCATCTACTGCTAGTTTTATAGCATAAGAAAGTGGTTCAAAAGTAATCCCAGCTCTTTTCTTTTCAAGAGCAAGGATTGATTCTTTTCTAGCAGTTTGAGAAAGATCTAGTATTTCAGAAGCAATTTTTTCATAATTAATTGGAGAGTTTTTCATGAAAGTAACAAGTTGTTTGAAAGAAAAAATAAAATCTTTTAGTGAAGTAGCAGTCATCATAGCTCCCAAAGCACCACCCAACACAATCATTCCAGCAGTGATCTGAATCAAAGCTGCTACGTGTCCACCTTCTAATAAGAAACCACAAACAATAGCACCTACAGCAAACACAGGTCCTAAAATACTCAAAATATCCATTTATTTCCCCTATTACTCCATTAATAGTTACACGTTTACAAGTTTGTAGCTTGTAATTTGATCTAATTTTTGTCCAATGTTTCTCTTTTATATTTTATCACGATTTTTTGAATTTCTTCTATAGATTCTTTAACAAATAGAGTATCTCCATTTAAAAAAGTAATAAGACTATCTGGTGTTTTTTCAATATATTTAACAGCATCAACACTTATTAAAACAATCGATCCATCTAATTTGGTTAATAATATCATCCTTTTTTATTCTCCTTATAATTTAGTTTTATAAATTTATAAAAATTTACAATTCTTCCCTAAAAAACAAGATAATCCTATTTAAAAAACAGGATAGCTATGTAATTATACCTTGTACTTTTATTTCTTTTAATAAAAAATATGTACCGTATACAAAATTAGCATACCATATATATCTATATTGTATATGGTATGTATAATACATCTCATATATAAATTAGGATCTAGTTTTGAAGTTAGTAAATACTAGTCAGCTTGATTAGAAAAAGGAAAGCTTATGATAGATATATCTGTGGTTATTCAAAAATCAAAAGAATTAACTGGACTGTATAAACAACTTTGGAGGGTTCTTTGACTACGAGGCAAGAGTAGATAAACTGCAAAATATAAATTCCAGACTAGAAGACTCATCACTGTGGAACAGTCCAGAATATTCTAATTTACTTAAAGAAAAAAAAGTTCTTGGCTCAATCATTCAAAAAATAAATGAGCTAAAAACTAGCTATGAAGATCTTCAAACAGGGCTAGAGTTTTTAGAATCAGATCCGGGATTTTTGGAAGAGATTAACACTATTAACCAAAAATTAGAAACTCAGATTACCAATTTAAAAACTCAAACTCTTTTAAAAGAGGAAGAAGACCCCCTGTCTGCTATTATAACAATTAATGCAGGAGCTGGAGGAACTGAATCCTGCGATTGGGCACTGATGCTTCAAAGAATGTATTTTATGTACTGTGAGGCAAAAGGATTTACGGTGTCTATCTTCGACGAACTAGCTGGAGAAGAAACCGGGATAAAAAACATAAGTTTTGAGGTTCGTGGAGATTATGCCTACGGTTTACTTAAAGGAGAAGCTGGAGTCCACAGACTCATTAGGATTTCTCCTTTTGATTCTAACGCTAGACGACATACAAGTTTTGCCTCGGTTGATGTAACTCCAATCGTAGATGATACTATAGTGATAGACATCAATCCTTCTGATATTAGAATTGATACCTACAGATCTACAGGAGCTGGAGGCCAACATATTAATACTACCGATTCAGCTGTAAGAATTACCCATTTCCCAACAGGAATAGTAGTTCAATGTCAAAACGAAAGATCTCAACACCAAAATAAAGATCAAGCATTTAAGCTTCTAAGATCCAAACTATACGAAAGAGAAATTCAAGAAAGACTGAGTAAAAAAAAGGCTCTTGATGCTTTAAAAACTCAGATTGGATGGAGTTCTCAAATAAGAACCTATACACTTCATCCATATAAACTTGTAAAAGATCATAGAACCTCATGTGAATCTTCAAATCCAGAAGCTGTACTCAATGGAAAACTTGATGATTTTATAGACTCATACTTAAATTTTATTCACTCAATTGATTAGTTTTTTTCTAAATTAGAACAAGAAGAAATAAATCTCAATTAATCCTGATTTTTAATTTCTTTTTTGAAAAAAATATTTTACGATTTTCTAAAGAAAAATGTGAGTTAATGTAGTGAGTAGTTTTTAGGGTAATGAAATTATTTTCACTGCCTCTTGAGTAAGTCAGGAAAATTATATGTATCGTCATTCTAACTCTTTAGTCCACAGTTTAATGGGTCTTTGTACTGGTTTTGTTTTAGTTTATTTTATGATTGGCGATTTAGTAGCTGATGAGATTAGAACTACTATAGAAAGCAGTAAAGTTTTAACGGTAAAACAGTTTACCTCAAGACTTACACGTAATAAATACAAAGTGGTTATGCATATGGGATATAATGTCCAATACGATCACTCTTTTTTAGTATATGAAAACATCAAATCTATTGTAGAGGCATCTAATGATAAGACCTATCATATGGTTTTTTCGCATATTGAAAAAATCGAATCTGATGAAAAAGATGAATATGATCTCGTAGTAAGTGAACTTCTAGTTCATTTACAAAAACTCAGAATTCAAAAACCTGGTACAAAAGTAGTAGTATTGGTGCCTTGGTCTAGTTTGGAAAAACTCTCTGATGAGGATTTGAAAAAGATTACAAAAGAGGTTTGTGACATCATAATTCCAGTTGATACTGCTACTCCAACTAATAATTACGTGTATAACACCTTAACTATACATGATCAGAAAGTAAAGGCCCAAGACGCAAAATCTGCTACTGATAGTAAGGGTATAACTGCCGAGGATGCTCTTCCTACAAGCCTAACAATAGCTGAAATCTTAGATGTAGCCGCAACCAATACATATAATAGTCCTGATATTTATGTAAAGGAAGGATCTTTTGATACACTACAAAATTTACTCTATACTTTATCTAATTCATTATTTGCATCTTCATCAAAGCCAAGACACTATAACGTTTATCTACAAATGAACTACAACGGGATAGAAGATAGATCTGATATTTCTAGATCGGTGAATTTTATCCAAGCTGCTTCTTTCTTATCTGCAAAGATAAACTTACTGAAAAGAATTTTTGGATATTTTACAGATTTTCATATGAGTATCCATAACGAATATCCTACTGCTTATCATGAATTAGCTCCAGAGACTCCTAAAGATGAATTAAGAGTTAATGATGAAGAAGTTACCCCTCTATCTTTAGCTTATATTAACAGAATGAGAAAACTAAATGAAGGTAAGGCTCATATGAGAAATTCTACTACAATCAAAACTCCAAATTATAATGTTCATCTATTTAGAAATGATGAAACGCATCAGATTATAGTTTTGGTTACATATCCTACTAGTAAAGCCAATGAGTTATTTGTAAGATGGCAACTTGCAGTTCCTAGTACCAGTGTTCCTCCACTTATTCTGTATGTAAATAATGTAGCGTTTCCTATTCCTTTTTCTCAACAACACCAACTAGATCCGGGTACATCAGGATTCTACAGTGTAATAAATTTGAAAGATGATTCTGATATCTCTTCAGATGGTGATGAGGATGAAGATAGCGAAGCTACTATGATGGAACAGCTAATGGAAAGTTTTTCTCAAAATGTTGTAGATTATGAGGAAGGAGAACCTCTAAATATACGTTTGGTTGAGAATATAAACTTAAGTAATGGTAGAAGCTTTGTATACGAAAATCCTTCAACTGAAAAAGATAGTTCTTCAGAAGATGAATATGAAGTAGTATTAGATGATTCTTCTGATGAAGATGATTATAATAGTGAGGCAGTCAAAAAAATTGAACAATTACTTCTTCAAGCTATTAATAATGCAAAAAACCTATCAGAAGAATCAGACAAAGCTCAAGCTTCTATTGTAAAAGAAGCTAGTAAAGATGATTCTTTAAAACTTAATCCTGTTCCTTCTAGTTTCACTCGTTCCGTAGAAAATACAGATTTAAACCCCCTAGATACAACTTCGGATAATCAACTTGATTCAGTTGTATATCCTGATTTAAGACCATCTAATACATCTTCGAATAATCCCGTAAATTATTCCTCAGATTTTTATACAGTACAGGATCCAAAGATGGTTTCTCCTGAACAAGCACAAAAAACTAAGTACCTTCAATATCTTAAAGATATTAAAGATATAAAAGCTGAATATGATGAAGAAGATGATGAAGAGGAAGAATATGAAGATAATGATAAACAAGGAACTAAATATACATCAACAACATATCAATTTATTTCCTGTATCCTATTTAATAGAAGTATCTCTCAGATAGCCACATATACTCTATTTGAAGCTGAGATATATCAAGCTCTTGCTGTAATGTCTTTAAAGAAGATGATAGATTATTCAATTAATCCAAAATATTCTACTACATACTACGCAGGAAAAAGAACTTTTAAAACTACAGAAGAATACATGGATCATCTTGTAGCAGCTCATGAGTTTTGGCTATCTGAGGCGACTGATGCTATGGAAGTTGCTTCTGACAAATTAAACAAGATGAAAACTCCAAGAACTTTTGCTACAGAAAAAGTTATTCAATCAATAAAAAAATGTTCTGATTACTTTACACAAGATAAAGATAGTGAAAATTAAATTATAAAAAATATATGATTAATCTGCTTCAAAATTATACATATTTGGAGCAGTTTTTTTATAATCGTATATCCGTTTTCTATAAAAAAATCTGGAAAAATAATGGTGATTGATTTAAACTTTCTCCAGTCAAAAGGAGGAAAGTTGTGGAATTTAAATTAAAAGCTAGTGATAAAAAAAAACATTTTTGTTTTTTTTCTAAAATACCTTTATGGATAAGAAAATATTTTATAGCTCTGTTTGGAATCTGGACTATTTTTTTAATTTTTAGACTAATTTTTTTCCTCTGGTTTATACAAGATTTACAACCAGGTGCGAATTACATCTACGCACTATATCTTGGAGCAAAATTTGATTTAAGGGTTGCAACCCTAGGAGCCTTACCTCTTTTATTTATATTTGGACTTAAACAAAAATATCCAAATCTTTTTTCTACGATAGTATCAGTTTGTTATTCGATAGTTTTAAGTTTAGTTTCTTTAGTTCATATAGCTGATATTTATCATTATGAATATTTAAGAAAAAGAATTAATGCTTCTGTAGCAGATTTTATTCCTGATATGCATGATTCACTTCATATGGTATGGCAAACATACCCTGTAATAAGAATAGTACTTATCCTTATTTTGTTATTTTTAATATTCTGTGTTTTATTTAAATACCTTCTAAACTACACTTCTTACTCAGATTCTATCTCGTATACTAGTAAAGAATCAAAACATCCTAGATTAAAAAGAGCAGGAAGTATGTTTCTTGTTTTTTTAATTTCAGCTTGTTTTATATACGGTCAAATCAGTGCCTATCCATTAAGGTGGAGTAATGCTTATTTTTCTACAAATAATTTTACAAGTAATTTGGCACTTAATCCTGTACTAAATTTATACGAGACGACTAAATTTAGTCTTTCTTCTCCTTACTCTGAAAAAGAGGTAAGAAAATACTATCAGGTGGTTAAAGACTATTTAAAACTAGATCACCTTGGAGTAGATACAGATAATTTTAAATTTAAAAGAGTGGTTCCAGAATCCCTGGAAGCTCCTGCTAGAGGATATAATGTAATTTTAATTATTATGGAATCTCTTGCTTGGAACAAATTATCTTGGAACCTAAAAGATATCAATCCTACTCCTAACCTTACTAAGATAATGTCTAAGTCTACAGTGTTTTCATCTTTTTTCTCTCCAGCTGTAGGAACTGCTAGAGGTGTTTTTGCAACAGTTACAAGTATTCCTGATGTTACAAGTTTAAAAAGCAGTTCAAGGAATCCTGCTGTTATAGATCAGGATGTAATCATTAATCATATGGAAGGATATGAAAAATTTTATTTTCTAGGAGGAAGTGCTAACTGGGGAAATATCAGAGGAATTCTTCAAAATAATATCCGTGATCTTAAAATATACGAAGAGGGTTCTTATTCTAAAGATTCTCACAGAGTTGATGTCTGGGGAATACCAGATCTTGACTTATTTAATGAGGCAGCTCGGGTATTAAAAACTCATAAATTAAATTCTGATAAGCCTTTTTTTTCTCTTATTCAGACCTCTAGTTATCATCGTCCTTATACTATCCCTGAACATAGAGGTGATTTTAAATTAGAAAATGTAGACAATGAAACCTTACTTAAAAACAGTTTTATAAGTCTTGATGAATATAATTCTTTAAGATTTGCTGATTATTCTGTGGGAGTATTTTTTAACAAGTTAAAAGAACTTGGACTAGAAGAAAATACCTTGGTAGCGATCATAGGAGATCATGGACTATCAGCTCCAAGAGCTGACACCATGCCTCCTGGTTACCAATATTATAACCTTATACATCATCAAATACCTTTGATTCTTTACGCACCTTCTATATTAAAGCACGAGATTCTATCTCAAGCAGGAACTCAAGTGGATGTCATGCCTACAATAGCTGGACTTATGGGATTAGGATATACCGGATCAATTCTTGGAAGAAATCTACTAGATCCTATCTATCAAGAAAACACAGATAATGGAGTACTTCTATATGGCTCTTCTGACACCCCTTCAACGGTTTCATATATTACTCCATCCTATCTATATATGGATCATAGAAATGGAACCCAAGGACTCTACGATTATAAGGGACAAGATTTTAAAAAAGATCTATCTAACTCTTTTCCTGACCAGTATAGAATTATGAAAGATAAAGCTCATGGTTTATATGAGACTGCAAAATATCTTTTATATCACAACCAAAAATAAAAACTTAGTTAAAATTAGTTAAGTTTTGGTAGTAATTATGTCTGTGATATATGCAGTATCATAGACTTTTTTATCTACTGTATTTTGGCATAATATTTGCTAAACTCTTCTATTATACTCTAACAAAGTAGCATTAATTTAATGAAGAGGGGTATATCAGTAATGGTTAAAAAAAATACTTCCAAAAAAACTAGCGGTAAAGGTTTAAATGCAAAATCCAATAAAAAAAATCAGGCTCAAGCTAAAGTTAGCTCTAGCAAAACTTCTAATAAAAAGAAGAAAGTTTCAGCTTCTAATAAAATTAGCTCAAAAAAACAACTTCAAGCTATAGCTTCGAGCTCTTCACTTAATGCTACTCAAAGTTTTTATGATGATTCAATATACGTTGCTAAATCCAAAAATAAAAAAGTACAAAACTCGAAGAAACTAAACTCTCACGATGAAAATAAAGACATAAACAAAGGTAGATTTGACAAGACAAAAATATCTACCAGAATTAAATTTCCTATAAGATCAAATAGGCAATCTAACTCTAATGAGGTTCAGGTTAAATCATCAAAAGCCTCTACTAACAAGGTAGAAAAAAATTCTTCTTTTTCTGGATTTAAAATTTTTCTATCTATTTTACTTATGGGGCTTGCCATATTTATAGGATATAAAATGTTTTCAGGTTCTATGAATGGGGAGCATTCAACTCTAAACGATCAAAATATGAATGAAATATTTATAGATGACTCTTCTTCAGATATTAATCATCAGTCACAAGATATTAGTGTTGATGAGCCTACCACAAAAGAAACAAAAAGTGTAGATACAAAAAAGAAATCTTCTCATACTCCTGTAGTAAAAGATAATACTACAAATAAACAAAAGGCTTCTTTGAAAGATCACAAAAAGAAGGAACAAAATATTAATAAAAAGTCAAAAAAATCCCATGTAAGAAAATAAAAACTTTAAAAAAAAATCTACACATACTAAATTTATCGTTGTTTATTTTGATTAGAAGTTCACAGACAGACTGTTTTTCTGTCTTTATCAAATATTTCAACGTGACGATTTATTAGGTATGTGACTTAAGGTTTTTGTAATGAAACAATCCTTAGAAAAAGGTTATAGTTTAATTGAACTACTATTTGTAGTGGCTATTCTAGGTATTGTAATGGCAACAGCTATACCAAGATTCAAGGTATATCAATCACAAAATAAAAGAGAAGAAGCTATTCAAAATTTAAAACAAATTTTTATGTTAATGCAACTCAAGTACAAGGAAGATAAATCTTATTCTGTGGGTATAAATGTTAACAGTGCTGGATATGCTTATGGAAGAGAAACTCCTACTACTGGGAAATGCAATGAAGCATCTGGATGGCCGGATTTAATTGGCTTTAAGATTTCTCCCTGTAATTCCTCTGGTGGTCCTAAGAATCTTCCAACCTATGCTTATGTAATACAAGTTGATACAGATAGTTTTTTAGCTCAAGCTTGTGATATAGCTCGTATTGTCTCCTCATGTAAAGGTGATCAAGTTGATAACATAGATAGAATTACTATTAATGAAAGACAGGAAATTAATATTACCTGTGATGCTATAAATGGTTGTGGAGCGACTTGTTCTGAAGAAGCAAGAACCTGTGTAGGAAGTTCCGGTGGAGTTAACAGTACTCCTGTTGATCCATTCCCTGCTGGTGAGGTTTTTGAAGGAACGTAATTACTTAAAAAATCTAAAAATTAAAAGTGGATTCTATCACAACTATAAAATAAAAATCTAATCAAATCATTAATCCCTCATGTAAAAATTTTTTATCATTTATCTTATCATCCTATTGTAATCTATATTTTTTAGTAGTTAAAAAAAAATTCACAATCTAAAACAAAAAACTTAATTTTTTAATGGTGAGTAAAATTTTCTATGGTACAATTTTTTCTATTAACTTTTATATGGTAATGATTTGTCATGGAATGCATATTGAACTTTAAGGTTTTGGATTATGAAGCACCAGTTAATAAAAGGATTTAGTTTAATTGAACTACTATTTGTAGTTGCTATTTTTACTATCATTATTACCACGGCAGTACCTAGATTTAAAACTTATCAGGCACAAAATAGAAGAAGAGAAGCTACTCATAATTTGAATCAGATTTATATGTTAATGCAACTAAAGTTTCAGGAAGATAAATCTTATTCTTCGGGAATAAATGCTACAGAAGCTAGCTATGCATACGGAAGAGCTACTCGTACTACAGGAAACTGCACCGATAATGCTAACTGGCCTAATGAAATTGGATTTAAAATCACTCCTTGTGTTTCTGCAGGCCGTCCTGGATCTTTACCAACCTATTCCTATGTAATAAATGTATCAAATGATTCGTTTACTGCTCAAGCATGCGATGTGGCTCGTATTGTATCCTCTTGTACAGGATTACAAGCTAGTAACGTGGATAAAATTACTATTAACGAACGACAAGAAATTAATATAACCTGCGATGCTATAGGTTGTGGAACAACTTGTACAGCTGTAGCAATGACTTGTACTGGAGGTTCAGACGGTGTTGCGGGTACCTCGGTAATTCCTCTACCTCCTGAAGTTCCACCATATGAACCACCAGGAACCTAATAATTTGATGTTTTTAGATTCGGGTTTATCTGCTAGAATAGAGGAGGATATTATAAAATTTTTCCTTCTTCTAGGGTAGATAAATGAGATTCTTTATAAGATATAAAAATAATCTTAGTAGGTATATATCAAAAAACCAGTTATTACTCTTCTTAGGTTTTATGCTCCTTGGAATAAAACCGGTTTATTCAAAAAATATATTGGATCTACAAAAATATAAAACCCAAGAAAAACAAGTTCTAAAAGACAACACAAAAATTGAACTTATTAATTTAAACCCTAATGTTGGGTTCTGGTATCTTTATAAATATCGTAAACCATCTCAATCTTCAGGAATATCCTATCATCTAGAGCTTCCATATCCTGATATGAAAATAAGTCTAGATAAAAAAGATCCAGGATCCATTATCATTGAAACAAAACAAGATACCTATTTATGTAGCCTGATAGACACTTCAATAATTGAGTTAATATCTAAATCTAATAAAACTAATAATCCCTATACTTCTATATGTGAAGGAAGAGTTTATATAATTACAAAAACTTCTGGAAGGGAATCTACAAAGGAATATGTAGTAGATTTTTTAAGAAGGAATATCTGGGGAGCAGATACCATAGCTGCTTTTGTAAAAGATGTATTTTTCTTTGACAAATATCTCGTAGGTTCTAAATCCTCCACTCTATCTGGGAAAAAGACTAATCATAAAAAAGGATTTCCTCTATCTGCAAAAACTCAAGAGATATCTGATATTGCTACAGATTATCTGGGAATTAGTTATTATAAAGATGGAGAACTTTGGCATCCTACTCCTCCTAAAGAAGACATAGATCCTGAACGAGAACCAGATGACTCTAGAACCGTACAAGCTGGTCAATGGTATCAAACGGAGTATGATCCTCATGTGTTTGTAAGTGTAATGAAACCTTCTTTGATTCAAGAATCAATTCTTAAATCATATCCAAAACTCGTAAACGCACTAGACCCAGTAGAAAATGAAGCTACCTCATATTTTATAGCTTTTGATTTAAAGACTCTAAATATTAATTTTAAATTAGGTACAGATCATCCTAGTGCTGAATGGTCCACAAGAGTCCAAGAATCTATGATTGATAATCCCAAAGGTCCTGATGGAATAGATTCATTTCTTCCTTTAATATCTTCTGGAAAAGTAAATCCTGCAATGCTTTCGTATATGGTTGCTACGTTTACCGGCGGATTTAAAAGAAACCATTCTGCCTTTATGTGGGGAGCACTAGCAACAAAAAATAAAGGATCTCATTATGGATTTATGCAAGAAGGAGTCTTATTTAGTACATTAAATCCAGAACTTGCTACTATTTACATGGACACCTCAGGAGATGTTAGAATGTCTACCTGGACTAAAGATGATGATAAACTTATCCCTAAACTAAAATTTGCTAGACAAAACGGTGTTAGTCTTATTGAATCCGTGGATTCTTCGGGGATACCTATACCTGGTAAATATGTAAAATACTGGGGAGCAGGAAACTGGTCTGGATCTGAACAAAAAAAACAGAGAGCTCTTCGTGCTGGTATATGTCTTCAAGAAACTGGTAGTTCTAAATTTTTAATCTACGGTTATTTTTCTTCAGTAACACCTAATGCCATGGCTAGATTGTTTCAAGCATATGGTTGTAAATACGCTATGCATCTAGATATGAATGCTTTAGAACACACCTATCTAGCTCTATATAAAATAGATCCTAAATCTAATTCAGTAAGTATAGAACATCTTGTCCAAGGTATGGAGGTACTGGATAAAAAAAATAAAGATACTATTATTCCAAGATTTTTAGGAATGAGTGACAATAGAGATTTCTTTACAATAACAAGAAAGGATTAGCTGTGATCTATACATATAAGAATATTATAAAAGGTTTAGTACTAATCTTATTCCTACCCCTGAATTCATACATACTATGTGAACAACAAGATCAAAAGGATCAAAAGGATCAAAAAGATCAAAAAGATCAAAAAATTTCTACTACTTCTACTGAAACAGATAGTGTTAAAACTGATACCAATAAACCAATTTCAAATAATACTCTAAGTAAAGAGACTAAAACTCAAGTTTCATCTCAAAATACGAGTAAGTCTTTAATAACTAGATCAGAACAAAATAAGATCTTTTTGGAAACACTTAAACAAGTACATAAATTAGATGATGAAGCTATGAAAAAAATAACTTCCATTTTTAATTCATCCCCAGTTATAAGTCAGGGAAATCCCAAAATAACAAAGCACCCTTTAACAACCGAGGAATGCTTAGTAAATCTAAAGAAGAATAAAATTGATTATTCTAATCCCAAATTTGAAGCTATCTGCCATCATAAATACATGGCTCCACTATACGATCCCGAGACTCAAACTATAGATCAAGCTACTACTTGTATAGATCAATTTGAGTTTCCTTCTATTCCATGTGAATATCCCCTAGTTTGGACTAGGGCATCAGAAGCTGTTGGTATTTGTGAAGCAATGGGAAAAAGACTTTGTGATGCTCATGAATGGGAAGGAGCTTGTGAAGGTAGACTTCTACCACCAGATTATGTATTTTCTCCAAATCCTTCTTCTTCTAATATACAAAAACTCCGTCTAGATCATAATAGGAAAGTAGCTAAGACCTGGGGATACAAAAGTTCTTCTTATAAGAACGGAATATGTGGAGGGGCTTCTTTTAAATCTAAAAACTGTAACGGTGGAGATTGGACTCAGTGTGGATCAAATACCTATCCTGTAGGGTCTTTTCCAGAATGTCATTCTTCTCTAATGGTATATGATATTCACGGTAATGCTGCAGAACATATGAACCTTCCGCTATCCTCAGAACAGATGGCTTCTCATAGTTCTCATCAATATGGATATACGGAAATGAAAGGAAGTTGGTTTATATTCGATACTTATAAAGCTCATCCAGATTATTGTAGGTGGCGTGCTCCTTTCTGGCATGGAACCCGAACACTAGATCCTAAAAGTCATCATAATTACCATTTAGGATTTAGGTGTTGCTTGGATTTAGATAAAAAAGGACTTGAAAAAAATAAAGATTTAAAGTAGATAGATTCACCTGATTAAAAAAAAGGCTTACTATGAGATTGATAGTAAAAATACTAATTCCTCTTATGATATCCGTATTAGTTGGTGGATGTTATAACTTTAAATATTTATTTTATAAACCTACCTCAATTGAATTTAGTAGAGACAGCTCCTACATTAAAGGATCCATGTTTATAAGACAAACAAGTTATCTATCACAAGATAAAAGAGAGCAAAGAATTGAAGAAGAATTAACTCGAGGAAATATGCCTTCTTTTTTGAAGAACATGATTCCTATAACATATTCTGATAGAAGACACAGAGTTACCATCTGGGTATCAAAGGATTATCTTTCTATTGGATCTGATTTAGATTATGTAAGGATTCCTATGAGACCTTCTACTGCTCAATACGTTGCTCGCTACTACGGTATGGCTCTACCTACAGCTAAAATTGTTGATAAAATTTATCAATATGCTTCGGTTAAACTTGCTCCTTCTTATTTAAGTCCAGGACCAGCAATGTCTACAAATTCTTATTATAGAACCCATAACGATCTGATTAACCGAGCTCTTAAAAACAGATCTGGACTAATCTCAGGACATAAAAAAGATATAGTAATTACAAATAAACTTTTACATAAAACCCCAGAACGTGTAGCTATATATGGGTGGCATCGACCTAATGGTAGAGCTGTTCAACCACTGAGTGTTGTTCATGATAATAAATACGTAGATTATAGTCATGGAGTTAGACTTATTAGTAGAAAAGTTATAATAGACTCTGAGGAATATTCTTATGAATCAGTTCTTTCAAATAAGAATTTAAGTTATCTTCTAAGTTACGAAGGTCTAATCAATGATACTACCCCTTATTAGTAACTTGATGATAATAATCTAAAAGCTCTTTACTATCTACTAGATCCCAGACTCTAGAATCAACATTTTTTATTAATTCTTCTAGATTATTAAATTTATTTACCACCAGATGAATCAGAATATTTCTTACTAATTTTAAATATCCAGCTCTAAGAAAAGAACTTCCCTTAAATATTTTTTTAAATTCCTTTTCATTCAGTGATATGATAAGTTCAGGGTTTTTTAAAAAAGAAAGAGTAGAAGAATCTAATAAAAGATCTTGGTATTTATAGGTAGAAGAATCATTGTTACTAGAAGATATACTTTCATTATACGGACAACATATCTGACACCTATCACATCCAAAGAAAGAATCTTTAAAATAGGTCCAATACTTTTTTTCTACCTTACCAGGATGTTCAATTGTAAGATAAGAGATACACTCCGTAGCATTGATACCTTCAGCTTTAATAGCTTCAGTAGGACATAAACTAATACACCTTTTACATCCTCTACATTTATTAATAGAAGATTTTATTCTCTCATTTATCAAAGATATAACCTTACTATCGGAATCAAAAGAAAAACTAGGAATATCTAAGGTAGTTAGAATCTCTCCTAAAAAGACAAAACTTCCATAACAGTTATTAATATACAGCGAGTTTAATCCTAAACGTCCTGTACCAGTAGATAGAGCTCTTATTTTTTCAAAGATAGGCACACTATCTGTTATTACTCTGAAGTTTTCATTAGGATAGAAGGACAATAGTTTTTGAATAATCTTATTCCCCTGTTCTTTTATAATTTTATGATAATCTTTTATAAGTACATATCTAGATACTGAATATGCTTTGACATCAAATCCTGAAAGAATCTTTCCATAAGGAAGAATAAAACATATAGAAGATTTTACTTCAGATAACACATAGGAAGAATCTTCCCTTACATGCAAATTATTTTCTAGATATTTCATCTTTGCATGATATGATTTAGATAACCATTTTTGGAATCTAGAGATATCTTCCTTACTAGTTTTTTTTTCTTTATATACTCCTAAAAGAATTAATCCCGAGCTACTAAAAGCATCTTTGATATGTTTACAGATATCTTGATTCAACATTGTTACTACTCTACTATCATAGGTTGGAATCAATAAATTTATGGGTAGATCTAAACTCTTCTTTATCCAGAGAAAGCTTATTCCAAAGTATCTCAGAGTATACTGCCTGAGCTATAAGCATATCTCTACCGTCTATAAAATGGATAGAATTTGTTTTAAAAAAAGAAGCTTCTTTTTCCAACATAGATCCATTTGATTTAACGTAGTTTAAATCCATAAAACAGATTCTACCTTTTATACTACTAGGTAAGTTATCAAAAACCCAAAAGCACCACGAAGTATCCACAGAGTTAAGTAAGGTATTTATTATAAGGATGTGTTCATCTTGATTGATAGAATCTATAAATTGTTTTAAGCCATCAGAAGATAGAGAAAAACAGTTTATATTTAAATTTTTAAAACTGAGCTCATCTATAAAATCAGGGTGAGATCTTGATAGCATAAAGACTTTTAGATTAGGATTATCCTTTATAAAATCTAGGATAGATCTACTCATTCCTCCAGATCCCAGAATAATCAGGTTAGAAAAGTCTTCTATTCCATTTTTATATCCATATTTTTTTAAGGAATAATCAAGTCCTAACATATCTGTAGAAGTATAATAACTCTTTCCATCATATTTCACTAAAGTATTAACAGCATGAAGATTATCTTTGATTAATTTACAATCCAGATTTTCATTTAAATTATCAACAATACATTTATAGGTTGAAGGGAAAGGATATATTTTATAAGGAGAGGTGATGTTAATACCAACTACATTATAATATTCTAGCAGTAATAAAGCTTGCTTAAAATTCCAGGATGGATTTTTACAATCATCTAGAGTATCGTAGATTAGATAAGACAGCTTATCAATACCATGATACTGATAAAACAGAGAATGTACTTTTACTGATAGGGAAAAACTAATATTTTTTCCTATCAGTAAAGATAAGCTCAAATTAGAAGATTCAATCTTTCGAACTAATGTAGAAATATTCTTGTAGATATAATCAGACTTGGTACTCATAGCAAACTAAGACTCTACACTGGTACCATTTATCATTAAATATCTAGAAATAACTCCTATGAACCCATCATCTATCTTTATAGAGATTACAAAGCTTTTAGCTGATCCTTGAACTGGTTTAAAAGAAGAAACAGTTCCCTTAATCCATGAGGACTCTTCAGGAAAATTAGGAACACAACCTAAATCTAATTCTATGTCACTACCTTGTGTAAGACATACCGAACTTATAACATCAATATAGTGGCTTTCTATTTTTATTAAATAGCAAGAATAACTCTCTCCTTTCATCTTATATTTTGTGGATAAGAAAAAATGAGCATTACCATTCCTTTTAAAAGTGGTAACAAACAAATTATAAAAGTGAAAGAGTAGCAAAAACAAAAATATTGCAAAAACAATTATAAAACCAACTGACCTAAAATTAGGATCCATGTCTCCACCTAATGCTACAACTTCTTCCTGTGCATATAAAACAGGAAACAATATATGGTAGAAAGATGTCATCAATTACTCCACCCTAACTTCTAGGTATCTAGGTATAAAACAATAAAATCAATACATTAAACATACCCACACCCTCCTAGGATACACAATTAATATTAAAAAAAAAAGGATATTCTATCCCTAATTAAATCTTTAATAGGTGAATAGATAGAGTTTTAAGAATGAAATAGAGTTGACATTTATATCTATATTTATGATACTTAACCCGTGCTTTTGCAGTATGGCGAGGTAGCTCAGATGGTAAGAGCGGTGGATTCATAACCCACAGGTCGGCGGTTCAATTCTGCCCCTCGCTATTTTCATGTTATCTTTTCTTTGTTCTTCTCTACTTTAATTCTTAGGTATATAACTGTAATTAATATATTCTTAATCAAAAAAAAGGGTTATCATTCATATTGGAATATTTACTTTATTATGGTTAATATTTTATCAGTACTATTTCATTTGAGTGTAGGTGTTAGGTTAGTTGAATTAATTTAAGTTATAGGTTTTTATTTATGGATTATAAAAAATTCAAAGATGCTTATTATTTAAGATGTGATCGAGATGAAGATATCCTAGAATGTGTACTAAAACTTTGCAGGACTGAAAAAATACTTTCAGCTACTTTTTCAGGAATAGGATGTTGTATGGATGTATCACTATCTGTTATAGATCCTGATACTTTAGAGTTTGAACCCTATAGAAAAACTGGAGTACTTGAGATGACCTCAATTAATGGAAACATCAGTGCAGATGATTCAGATGAGATATATATACATACTCACGCTATGTTTTCTTATAAAGATCAAAATAACTCATATCATTCAATTGGAGGACATCTTATTCAAGCTGTAGTAGCTTACACTGCTCAAATAGTTCTTCGTCCTGTAGAAGGTGGAGTAATTAGAAGAATGAGAGATCCTAAAACAGGACTTACAGTATGGAAATTATAATAATAACATAGAATATATGTTTTACTTTTTAGTTTAAACAGGAGATCGGTATGTTAGTTCCAAATTCTTTAACTAGAATAATTGATAAATTTGGAAATGAGGTTAAATTTAATTTTTCTAAAGTTCAAAATGCTGTATATAAAACTTTAAAGAACCGTCAATCTCTTTCAGATTGGGAAGCCGAGCTTCGTGCTATTAAATACGCTGAACTTATCAGTGAACGAATATATAAAAAATTTTATGATCTTGATTATGTATCTAACTACTTTCAAAAAGTGATAAACTCCTTCGACAAAGAGGAGATAATTCCTCGTATATCTAAAGATGAGTTTATGCCTAGACTTGTAATTTTACTACTTCTAGCTTATCTAGATACAGAATCCAAAGGTTATCAAAATCTTTCTGGTAGTGAAGATAAAATCTTTTCTTTTATTTCAAAAAAATTATCTCTTTCTTTAAAGGAAGAAATTGACTCTTCCCTTTTATATCAGACTCTTACTCAAAGAATTATTAAAAAATCAAAAACTCCTCTTGATCTCAGTGATTTATATCCTTCAAGGGATTATATTCAAGATACTACAGAAGAACTTCTGAAAGATATTGGTGAAATTCTTTTAGCTGAAGATTTTATGATATTTAGACAAGGAAAGAAAAAAGTAGCTCAAGGGGAGATAGCTTCCTGTCAGTTTACTCATAACGGGATTCACCAAGATAGAAAAAGAAAGACTCTTGGTTGGAATATAGAACATGAATGTGATTCTGTGTTTTCTCTAAACGACTGGGTAATAGGGAAACGTGGAAAATCTTTCCGTGAATTAATAGAACTATCAGATATGAGATTTCATCAGGATATAGAAGAAGTTGTAGATAAAATATCATCTCGTCTTAAAAATATTAAGGTTGTTATAATTGCAGGACCATCATGTTCTAATAAAACTACTACAACTGCTATTATAGATGAAAAACTAAAAGCAAAAGGTGTCAGATTAAAACAGTTAAACATAGATGATTATTTCTTTGATCTTACTTCTCATCCTAAAGATGAATTTGGAGATTATGACTATGAGATGCCTGAAGCTATAGATATGGAACTTCTTAATCAAAACTTATTAGATCTTGTAGAAGGGAAAACGGTATCTAAACCTCACTATAATTTTAAAACTGGAACCAGGGATCACTATTCTGAATTTAAATTAGAATCAGATGAAATTATACTGATTGATTGTCTTCATGGTCTATTTAAAAACCTTACTCGTGCTATCCCTTCAGATAAAAAGTTTAAGATCTATACTGAATCTTCTAATATGATTCGTAGTATTGATGGAGCTTATACTATCTGGTCTGATGCAAGAATGGCAAAACGTATGGTTAGAGATTCTCTGTTTAGAAACCACTCAGTACAAAAGACTCTAGAACACTGGGCCTATGTAAGAAAAGGAGAGCTAAAACATATAATCCCATATATATATTCAGTGGATGCAGTACTAAACTCAGGACTTCCTTACGAATTACCTGTACTAAAATCAGTTTTAAAAGATAAGCTTCCTAGTTATGAAGAGCTGGAAGATTTTCGTAATCAACCCAAACGTCTTGATGCTTATACAAGAGGAGTTAGACTTAAAACCCTCCTTGAAACTGTAGTAGAATTTGATGATTTTAGTTCTATCTCTAAGTTTTCTCCAATAAGAGAATTTATAGGTGGAAGTGGATATCTTCTAGCTCATAACGAATAATCCTTTCGGTGTATTTACTGGAATAAAAAAGTACTAAATTAATTTAAAAATACTTAAACACGTGTCTTGCTTACTGAAACCAACAAAGACTAGATTACTTTTTAATCTACAAAAGATTCAATCATCTAATCTTTCTAGAGTTTAGGATGCGTTTTTTATAAAATGATATTTTAGAAAAAACACATCATTTTTAATAAATAAAAAAACATAAAAATAAAGTAATTATATTATATGATTACATCCTAATAAAATACTTAACCCGATTAAATATTGGGGCATTTTTAATGTAGATTTTAAAGTAAATGTTCAAAACATCGATTAATAGAATAGATTGATCAATTAATATAATCTGTGCAATATAAAATTGTATTTTAGAAAAAACACTATTAAGGTAAGAAATTGTGTATATTCAAAGAACCGCAGAGGAGTTAGTAAAAAAACTTTCCAGGCAATTTAAGTTACCGGATGTAGAAATTAAACTAAGCTCTAATCCAACTAGATCTATGGTAAAAAATTTCGATCTAATAGAAAATAAAGGTAAAGGAGCATTAATATGTTTGAAGGAAGACTCCCAATTTCTTACAGATGATGTAAAAATAGTTCCTGCTACAAGTATATAACATAACATCCAATATTAATTTTATTAATTTCTACCATTCTTTAATACATCCCTACAAACTCCAAGGATACTAAGCACATTAGTCGTAAGGGAGTGTTCTTTTAAAGTAACAGTTTTTGCTGCTTCACATAGAGAAGTTCTTAACTCTTTATTTACAACAACCTTTCTTAGATTATTAGTAAAAGCTTCTTGATCATCTAAATCTGAAACAAAACCAGTTTTTCCATTAATAAGATAATCAGACTGAGTGTTATTACAAGCTCCAACCACACAACAATCAGACCAAATAGCATCTAGAGTAACAGTACCTAGTTCTTTTTTAGAAGATACAACTGCGAGAATATCTATAGCATGGAGAAGTTGAGAAATATCTTCCATAAATCCTATAAACTTAACAAAATGGTGAATCCCATACTCCCTACACAAATTCTCAAGTTCTCTTCTTCTTGGTCCATCCCCAGCTACAAGACAGAAAAAGCTAATATTCTCTTGAGCTAATTTTTCTAAACTTTTAAACAAAATATCAGATCTATTATGATTAGAAAAATGAGATACTGTTCCTATCAAAGGTACATCATAAGGAAGTTCAAATTTTTTAGACAGTACATATTTAGTATCTTGTTTACTTCGGAATATAAACTCAGATCCAGAACAAGCATTTTTAACTATTACTATATCCTTACTATCTATACCCAGTCTGATTAGTTTATCACTTACAAGAGAGGAGGTTACTATAAATTTATCTACCATAGAAGATCGATACTTCAGTTTAGAAAAGATTCCTCTCCCTATAGATTCACTAGATCTATCATGTACAATCAGTTTTACCTTCGGATAGATTTTTTTTACCATTATAGCTAGACCATGTGCTTTAGGAGTATAAGCAATAATTATATTAATATTATAGGTTTTACAGATGTTTGCAATATGTACGATGCTTGTAGGAGATATCTCCCAGTTAAGATCTACATCAAAGGTATTTATAATATTTTCAGACCTTTCAAGAATAGCACTCCCCTTTTTTGCAACTAGATAATTAGTAATTTCTTCATTATCCTTTAGATAATCAAGAAATAGCCAGAGTTGATTTTCTCCAGCTCTCCACATCATTTCTGTATCTATATGCAAAATTCTCATTCTAACCTCAAAAAAAGATATCTAAAACCTTTGATGTTTCATATAATATAGAAAGATATTCCTA
>CACXFL010000157.1 GCA_902766925.1 uncultured bacterium
ACCTTGCTTTTCGCTTTAACCTTGCCCTGAACTGGCTGGTTTCGGGACTTACACCCTTTGGAATATATGTATGCCAGGCACACTTAATGGGGGACAATTCTTGTCCCCCATTAATTATCAAATTTCTATTAAAACCAATCTTTCATCACTGTAGCATCACCCTGATCTAAAGAGTTCTCCCATTTTCTTACCCAAAATTGCAGCAGCTGACAGAATACAAGCAGCCAAAATTCCAATTTGAATAATACCAAGAGCAGAAGCTAGGAGCTCTCCATTTCCATTTTCTTGGAACAAGGCATATATAGCTTTAGTTAATGGATAGTATTTATCTTTCATTGCAAGAATCAATCCATCAGAAACATCAAGCATTGCATATGCAAAACACAGCAGACACCCCGCAATAATATTTGCAACAACCAATGGAACCGTCACCTTTCTTAAAGTATAGAACCTTGAAGCTCCAAAAGTCTCTGAGGCTTCTTCCAAAGACACATGAATTTGTTGCAAGGCTGAAGATATAGCTCTTACCATATAAGGAAGACGTCTAATACCAAAAGCAATTACTAAAAGAGGTACTGGATTTTCCATAGGATCAAGACTTGTTCCAGTATAAGTAACAACATAGCCGAAAGCTATAACTATACCAGGAAGAGCAAGAGGAATCATAACCAGAGAATCAAGTAGATTTGCAAACGGAATAAGTTTTCTAACTACAACATAGGCAACCATAAGTCCCAAAATTACATCAAGTGTTGTAGACAAACTTGCATAGAATAAACTGTTTACAACCCCTTTATAAGCTAGCTCTGTTTTAAATACTAACTCGTAATATCTAGTAGTAAAGTGTTCAGGAAGAATTGTCATAAACCAATTATCACTGATACTTGTAGTAAACACAGAAATATGAGGAATTAAAGCTAAAGTCACTACAGATAACATGACTATGTATATAAACACAGATTCTAATCCCGTAGCTGGACGAGATCTAGAGGTAACATGTCCCTTAGCCATCATCTGATATTTCTTACCACTAACAAACAATTTTGATATCAAAAAAATGGTTACTGTCATAAATATTACCAAGAACACCATTGCAAACCCAACAGGATTTTCATTGATGTCCATTACCATGGTAAATATTTTAACCGAGATTGTTTCATTAAATCCAACAAGTAGTGGAGTTCCTAGATCTGTCATAGCCCAGATGAATATAATAATTGCTCCTGCAAAATATCCAGGTCGAGACAGTGGCCACATAATATCTTTAAATATCTTAAATTTTCTTGCTCCAAGAGTTGAGGCCATTTCCTCTAAACTTGGATCCACATTAGAAAGAGCTGCAGATAAATTCAGATACATAATAGGATATAGGTTCAGTGCTTCAAGGATTACCACCATCCAAAGCATTCCACTTCCACCAAACCAAGATATAGGTTCCGAGATAATTCCTAGTTTCATCAAAAATAGGTTTACACTACCATAGTTAGCAAAAAACCTTTGAACTCCAATTGCTCCAACAAATGGAGGCATAACCATAGGAACAAGAATAAGTCCAGATAAAAGTCCTTTACCTTTAAAATCCCATTTTGCAGTAATTATTGCCAAAGGTAAACTTATAACCGTTGTTACAAATGTAGTTAAAATACCAATCAATAAACTGTTTTGCACCGATACAAGCTGACGATCGTTTGCAAACAATAATTTAATATAATCTAGGGTAAAATGTCCTTCATTAGTAAAAGCTCTAGAAACGATACATCCAACTGGGATTACAAGAAAAAACACCAGCATTAAAAACACTAAAGCTATAGTCAGATACCCTGTAAAATTAGAAAATTTTCTTAAAAATTTCGAACTACTGTCTCTATTCATTATCTGATCCATCCTTTGCTAGGTTCTTGCATCCATACTTTGAGGTTTAAGTACCAAAACATCTTTGGAAGCTACTTTACAAGTGATAGCATCTCCTTGATTTCTTTTATAATCAGGAACATTAAATACCTTAACATTGATAACAAACCCATCAGGAGCTTTTAAGCACAACTGTTCTGATTCTCCTAGATAAGTTCTATAATCAAAAGATAGATCAAATTTATTATCAACCCCAGACCAATCTTCATTTAAGAAATTTCCCATAATTGATTCGGGTCTTATAGATAAAAATACTTCATCTCCTACATTAAATTCACCAACACTTCTAGAAGCTTGAACTTCTCCAAAAGAAGTTTTTACCCTATACCCTGTTCCTTCTTTTCCCGTAACTTTAGCTGGAACTATATTTGATTCCCCGATAAAATTAGCTACAAAAGGTGTAGAAGGATTATCATATAACTTTTTAGGAGAATCTGTTTGAATCAACTCTCCTGCTACCATAACAGATACACTCTGTCCCATAGACAAAGCTTCTTTCTGATCGTGAGTAACATACACAGTTGTTATCTGGGTAGCTCTATGAATTCTTGTAATATTATCTCTCATATCAAGTCTTAGTTTAGCATCTAGATTTGATAAAGGTTCATCAAATAATAATACATTAGGTCTTATAGCCAGAGCTCTAGCAAGAGCTACACGTTGTTGTTGACCTCCAGAGAGTTGTCCAGGAAGACGACTAACAAACTCTGTAAGCTTTGTAAGTTCCAGTACTTCATCGATTCTTCTTTTAATCTCAGAAGATGACAGTTTTCTAAGTTTAAGACCATATTCAATATTTTGATATACTGTCATATGAGGCCAGAGTGCATAGTTTTGAAAAACCATTCCAACTCCACGATCTGCAGCAGAAACACGAGTAACATCCTTCCCATCAAAAAGAATATGTCCACTACTTACAGACTCCAGTCCCGCAAGCATTCTTAAAGTCGTAGTTTTTCCACACCCTGAAGGTCCTAATAAAAAGTGTAAATAACCAGATTTGATAGTAAGATTTAAATCCCGAACAGCGTAAAAATCACCGTACTTTTTACAAACATCCTTAAAAACTATTTCCATGAGCTAACCTTGTAAATAAAATGATTCGTCGTACTTATACTTCACTACACAAACAGATACACCAACTACCAAAAGACAATGTATCCTACTTATTCGTATTTAAAATGAAACACGAGATAGGTTAATGTATATACGAAAAAAAAACAAGAGCAAGAATAAAATGTTAGCATTAACTTAATACCTTGCTCTTGTTTTTAACCTTCTATAAATAAAGATTTATTTTTTCTTTTCTGCCTTCAAACTTGCCAGTTTGCTATATTTTTTATCAGCATATGAAGTCCATTCGTTAATTTTTTTATTTCTAAATACGTTATCAGACCACTTAGCATTATATGAATAGAATTCTTTTTCCCCTACTGGAGGAACACTAAGTTCACCAATAAGAGCAGGGGTAATACCAACAGATAAAATATTATTCCAAGCTTTTCTCAAAGATCTATGAGAATCTACAAATACTGTTCCTATATAATCATTAAGAACTTTAAGTCTTTCTACATCCTTCTCATAATCTGAGGTTTTATAATTAGATTTTGATTTAAAAGGATTAATAACCATGTATCTTCCTTCAGTTTCATCATAAGCTAGTTTATTAACAGCCATCTTACCTATGAAACTCATAGTAGGACCACCTTTAGAATCTCTAGGAAGAATCATTACTTTTTGAGCATCTTTACTAATTACAAATTCAACAAATCTAGTAGCAACCGTTGGATTTGGAGCTCCTTTTAAAAT
>CACXFL010000158.1 GCA_902766925.1 uncultured bacterium
ACCACCTTCAACAGCAGCTCTTGTAGAATTTAGAGCATCTTCAACTCTATCTTTCTTTTCTTTCATTTCTGTTTCTGTAGCAGCACCTACTTTAATAACAGCTACACCACCTACTAATTTAGCAAGTCTTTCTTGAAGTTTTTCTCTGTCGTAATCTGAGGTAGTTTTTTCAATCTCAGTTCTGATTTGTTTTACTCTTGCTTCAATAGAAGTTTTAGTTCCATTACCATCAACAATTGTAGTGTTGTCTTTAGTAACTGTAACTTTCTTTGCTTCTCCTAGTTGATCAAGAGTCATATTTTCTAGTTTAAATCCTAGATCTTCACTTATTACAGTACCACCTGTTAGAATAGCTATATCTTCAAGCATTGCTTTTCTTCTATCACCAAATCCAGGAGCTTTAATAGCAACACATTTTAAAGTTCCTCTTAGTTTATTAACTACTAGAGTTGCTAAAGCTTCACCGTCAACATCTTCAGCTACGATAACAAAAGGTTTACCAGTTTGAGCTATTTTTTCTAGGATTGGAAGAAGCTCTTTCATATTAGAGATTTTCTTTTCATGTAAAAGAATATAGCAGTTTTCCAAAAGTGCTTCCATTCTATCAGGATCTGTTACAAAGTAAGGAGATAGATATCCTCTATCAAATTGCATACCTTCTACAACATCCAGGGAGGTTTCCATAGATTTTGCTTCATCAACTGTGATAACACCATCTCTTCCTACTTTATCCATTGCATCTGCAATGATAGTTCCGATGGTAGGATCGTTATTGGCAGAGATAGCTCCAACTTGAGCGATTTCATCTCTTGATTTTGTAGGACGGGATATTTTTTCTAGTTCTTTAATTACTGTTCCTACTGCTAGATCGATTCCTTTTTTAAGTTCCATAGGACTGTTACCAGCTGCAACTAGTTTAGAACCTTCTCTGTAGATAGCTTGTGCTAAAACTGTAGCTGTAGTAGTACCGTCTCCAGCAGTATCAGAAGTTTTAGAAGCAACTTCTTTTACCATTTGAGCTCCCATGTTTTCAAACTTGTCTTCAAGTTCTACTTCCTTAGCAACAGATACACCGTCTTTTGTAATAACAGGAGAACCAAAAGATTTTTCAAGTACTACGTTTCTACCTTTAGGTCCAAGAGTAACTTTAACAGCATCTGCTAAAATATTAACACCATTTAGAATTTTTTTACGGGATTCTTCACCGAACAATATCATTTTTGCACTCATTATGTATTCCTTTATTTAATTCAATCTATTAAAAACAATTAATACTTAATAAATAGTCAATTAGTTTAGGATAGGTTGTGTTACTCAATAACACCCAAAACATCATCTTCTCTTAGAATTAAATGTTCAACTCCATCGATTTTAACTTCTGTTCCAGCATATTTACCGAAAAGTATTTTATCTCCTACTTTTAAATCAGGGGTTCTAACTGTTCCATTATCTAAAGTCTTACCTTTACCAACTGCTACAACTGAACCTTCTTGTGGCTTTTCTTTAGCATTATCAGGAATGATAATTCCACTAGCAGTTTTTGTCTCCCCATCTACTCTCTTAACCAAGATTCTATCTTGTAAAGGTCTAATTTTCATCTAAACAAGCCTCCTTAATTTTTTTCGAAATCAAAAATTCAATAACAACACCATGAATGTATGTCTTTTAGTTTCAATGTCAAGGGGACAAAAAAATAAAAAAGTAAAAAAATTTTGAGTCAAAAAGCTTGTTTGATTTTAGATTGAAGCTATGATAACTTCTAAAGAGGTTTTGTAGGCTTTTTCTGTTAAAAGATGGGCAACTTGGAACTCTTATCATTGTCTTCTTGTCTGAATGCTAACAGATGGAAGAATGGATTTGGGTGTAGGATATAATTAGGTTTTGTAAAAAGGATGGTCTTTTGGAACAGTATATAACATATTTTTTTATTTCTTTTGGAGTAGGATATTTCCTGTTTGTATTTTTTTGTAAGGTACTACTTCCAAAAAAATTAACATCAGATAATAAATTGCAAAAGAATTTTATAATTAATGAAGCTAAACAAAAAGCTAGGATGATGTATGACAAAGAACAAGATTCTTTCGATGCTGATATGAACTCAGCTCTGGAGGAACTGGGAACTGATATTCAAACTAGAACTCAAACGTTACAGATTAGAGAACAAGAACTGGAAACTGAAGAAAGTTCTTTAGAAGAAGAGGAACAAAGAATACAAAGACTTGAGACTACCGTAAGTGTAGATAAACAGCTTGTGGAAAGAACTTATAAAAATTTAAAAGATTTAAGGTCTCAGGTTAAAGAAGTAAAAAATGATATATGTACAAAGCTTGCTCAGATTAGTGGAAGTTCTCTGGAAGAAGAAAGAAAGGCGAGTAAAAATCGTATCGTAGAAGATGCAAGTTTGCAGGGTGCAAAAACTATAAGATACGTGGAAGAAGAATTGGCAAGTACTAGTAAAAGAAATTCCTTGACAGTACTTAATTCTATAGTATCAAGAGTTAATCTTAAGACGAATCAAGGAAAGAACATTAATCATAGTGAAGTAACAGATCCTGCACTTAAAGATATAGTTCTTCTTGAAAACAATGAGATATTTAAAATCTTATTAGAGCTTGCACCAGGAGTTTCTATTGAAGCCGTAGCTGCGTCGGAACAATCTCGTCCTGTAATTGTTAAATTTTCTGGAGGATATGGAATAGATAGGGAAGCTGCTAGACTTAGTTTTGAAACATTGATAAAAAAAGGAATTAAAGAAAGATCTAGGCTTCCTGTAATATATACTGATTTAAAAAGAAATCTTGAAAGAAAAAGTTTTGAGCTTGGAAAACGTGCTGCGGATCAGTTAGGGATTAGAGACATCCATAAAGATTTATTGATGATGGTTGGAGCCCTGAACTGGAGAACTAGTTATAGACAAAATCAATATGTTCACTCTTTGGAAGTAGCAACTTTGTCTGGAATAGTAGCGGGAGAGTTAGGACTTGATGTTCAAACTTTAAAAAGATGCGGATTACTTCATGATATTGGTAAGGGTCTAGATTATAAGTTAGAAGGATCTCATGCTATAATCAGTGCCGATTATGCAGATAGATATGGAGAATCAAGATCTGTATGTGATGTGATTCTTGCTCACCATTCTGATATAGTACTCGAAACTCCTGAGTCCTATGCTCTAATTACTGCAGATACACTGTCTGGTGCTAGACCAGGATCTCGTATAAATATAGAAGAAGGATATCAAGAAAGACTTTCAGCATTATATGAGGTTGTAAAATCTTTCTCTGCTGTATCCAAAGTAGAGATAATGTATGGGGCTAGAGAAGTTCATGTTGATGTAAATTATAAGGCTGTAAGTGAAGAAAATCTTCAAAAACTTACTTCTTCTATTGTTAAAAAGATAGAAGAAAAAGTTTCTTACCCTGGACAAATTAAAGTTATAGTAACTAGAAGGTTTGAAGTAAGCTCAGTTGCATAGTGGATTTTTCTATGTTCACAGTGTAGATATGATAGAATTTAATGTAGGAAGAAAGATCCAAGGTTAAATCAAGATTAAAGGTTAGGTTAAGGTCAAGGAGGAAGTGTGAAATATCTTACGGAAGAAAGATTTCTAGATATAAAAGAAACAGTGTATTTATATATAAGTTTATCTAGATTTGAAGCCGCAGAAACTATTTTAAAAGCTTCTATCAGTGAATATGGAAGAGGTCCGAAATTATCTTTTCTTGAAGCGATGCTCTATCACAAACAAGGACTTTTTTCTCAAGCTATTAGTAAATATGATGAAGTTATAAGAGATGATGAATACAGTGTGGAAGCTCTTTTTAATAAGATGGTACTTCTTTCAGATTTAGGAAGTTATGAAGAAGCAAAAAAAGTTTTTGATAGTCTCGATGAACTTGTTCAATCTGAAAATGCTATGAATGAAAAACTAGCTAGTGAATATTTAAGGTTATCTAAAATATATGGAGAATATAATGTTGAAGAAAAAGCTATGGAATCTTTTTCTAAAGCAGAACTTCTTACACGTAACTATATGCTAAAACGTGATATAAAAATGCAAAGAATTGATTTTTATATCAAGATGAAAAAGTTTGAAAAAGCAAGAGTAGAACTTGCATCTCTTCTTGAGGCTTATCCAGATTTTATAGAAGCAAGACATAAACTTGCTTATATTCTTCTTTTATTAAATTATTCAGATCTTGCACTTTTACAGTGGAATAAGATACTTGAGATTGATCCTAATGATAAAATAGCTTCTTCTTACAAGAATTTATTTACTTAAAATTGAAAGTAATTTTAATATACATAAGATATGTAGATTCAAAAGCTGTACCTCATTAATTTAATTTTTTAGATAAAGATTGTTAGAATAAGACATACATCCACAGAGTTCATAGAGAATTCTAGATGCTACGTTTTCATCAAATAGGTTATCACTTACTCCCACTTCACATAGATCAAATCCTATGACGGTTTTACTGTGTCCTATGGTAGATAGGAGATGTTTTGCTACATTAAACGGAATACCTCCAGGAACAGGAGTTCCAGTATGAGGACAATTTTCAGGAGTGAGTCCATCTATATCAAAGGATATATATACCTTATCTTTTAGTATTGATAGTATTTTATCAATATTTGATTGAAGTACATCTTTGTAATAAGAATCAAAGCTATCGTAGAAGGTTGTGATTCTTGGTGAGTTTTCTGCTAGATCATGTTCAAACTTACAGTAGTCTCTTATTCCATAAGAGACTATATTAATGCTAGAAAAATCGTTTACTATATTATACATGATAGAAGCATGAGAGTGTTTATATCCCTCATATGAAGCTCTTAAATCATGATGAGCATCTACATGTAAAACTGAAAAACCCTCAGGATATTTTTGATCTAGAGCTTTAATTAAACCGTATGGAATAGAATGTTCTCCTCCTATAAGCCCTACAAATCTAGAACTATCCAGTATAGATTTAGAATATGAGTACACATATTCATTTATAGCATCACTTATAGGATTTATGTTGGAAGGATCTAGGTTAAAAGGCGTATCAAAGATCTTGGGAGATGTTTCCATATATATACCTGAACTGTATGTACGAGGAAAAGAAGAACAGGTTAAATCAACATAATGGGAAGCTAGGTTGATGGTTTTATATGAAAGTTTAGTCCCCTTATGATATGAGGCAGTACCTTCCCAAGGAACTGGAAGAAGAATGATTAGAGCATCATTTTTATCTATATTTAGTCCAAAGATGTTATCGGAGTCACTAACATCTAAATCTTCCTCTATTCTTTTAAATTCAGCTTGAATTCTTTCTAGTCTATCGCTACGATTTTTAAATTCTTCTATCATAATATAAACTTATCCTTAATCAGTATGCACTCAACTAATATCGAAGAATCTAGCCTATTTTGTTGAAATAATAAATGATTTTTAATTTTTTTTAGTTTTCCTACTGGTTTATCCGATAGCACCAATAGGTAAATTCCTACTTACAAGAGAGGATCAAATGGAACGTAATTATTTAAAGATAATTTTAAGTTTATTATTAATAACGGCTTGGACTATTGGTTGTGGGGGTACAAAATTTGGATCTACTACATCAACTCCAAAACAACAAACAGTTAAAATCCCTGATAGTAAGGGTGAAGAGAATGGTGGTGGTAACACTCCAGATCTTACTGGATATAGTGTAACAAGTTATAAGGGGTGTTTCTCTTATATCGCATATACTAATACTAGAGCGTCATCAGATTTTAGTTTTGTAGTAACTCATAATAAAAACAATAAAGTAGAAACTATAAGATGTACAAATAATAGTTCTAGAATTGTTAGAGGACATTCTGGTACTTCATATCAAGTAGGACCTACTGGAACACTTAAAGACCCTAAATCAGGATATACTACAAGTAGTAAATCTATTCCTGCTGGAGAAGTATTTGAAGAGTCTTGTGATGATGATCAATGTAAGTTTGCTTTTGTGTTAGCAAATGATTCGGATTTTCGTGGAGGAGCAATTCATTCTGGTTTTATAAGTAAATTTGAAAAAGTCCAAGGTGATAAAAAAGAAGTGTTATATCAATATTATCATAAACTATCTAAATATTTTGATGCATCTCAAGCAATTGTGTTAGAAAAAGGTCCATCAGATACTAAAGAAATTGAGTTTGATGATTTTTGTTTCCCTGTAGGATATATAAATGAAGTAGACCAGTAGATAAATCATAAATTAGAATAAAAATTTAGAGGATAAATTAGCGAGTATAAAATTTGCTGATTTATCCTCTATGTATTTGTATAAAATAATTTTAAGAAATTAATGTTTTATCTGATACGCTCCAGTAGTATGAGGCAATTCTTTTGAACATTTATAAATTTTAATGCTCACTTGTATTGATGAATGGTTAAAAGCAGAAGTTGTAGGTTTAAAAATTTTAAAAAAGTATTTATCAATAATACTTAAATCGTTCATATTTTTATATTCATTTCGGATACTATCATTATTATCAAATACAATACCGTAGTAATAAAAACCGTCTTTTGCTCCGGTTGAATCTACAGAAAGATCTTCACATCCAGTTGGATCCGAGCTATTCATACTAATGGCTTTGATAGTGGAAGTACCATTATCATATCCTGCATAAAAATTTGAAGACATAAATTGGTTAAAGGAAGTATTAAGACAGTTAGGGTTTCTTGATCTAAAAACAAGTGTATTATAATCAGATCCAGCATGAGATACTATTTTTGAGTGTACAAAATATTTATCATTACAATCTTGACTTAGATAATCACTAATTTTTATTTTTGCTATTTCACTCTTTATAAAATACAAGGCGTAGTTATAAGAACAGCGAGCAATTGTAAAGTAATCTTCAATTTTTATGTCATGTAAAGAAGGGATGGTACTCCAGTTAGTATTGGAAGGATTTAGTATTTTATCAGTTTGTATTGCGTAAAAATCGGATTTACCATTTAATTGATAAAATCTTTTTTCATTTGAACCTGCAGTGTAAAGTGTTTGATCAGAACAACTTGATGGTTCTAATTTTTCAAACATAAAACCATTATTATCGATGTCAATTCGTTGATCTGGATTTGTTTGAGTTTTTAAAAAAATAGTTCCTTTATCGTTATAAAGGATTTGTTCAACTGGAATATTACCAAGAAAATCCGCAAGAGACATTGTAGAAGAATAACCCCAGTATCCTGAAGTATCAGAAGACACTGATTTACATGCAATGACAAAGATAAAACATGAGAAAAAACAAATCATTTTAGAAAACTTTACAAA
>CACXFL010000159.1 GCA_902766925.1 uncultured bacterium
CTCAACAAGAAGATCTTCTGTTTTGGAAGATGTATTGTAAAAAACTATTAGAAAAAACAGGGAGTGCGGTAGATAAAGTAATAGATAGAGCAACTCTATTTACAGAGTTTTTATCTAAAAGATCTACATCTTCCATGTTCTTTCAAGACTGTCTTTCAGATCTATCAGTACTTGCTCAAAATCTGATAGATTATCTACATGATTTAAAAAGAAAAGTAAAAAACGTTAGTGATCTTTCATTCTTTAAGGATATGCCTTATGCCCATGTTGCTTCAAGTACAGAGCTTCTAAAATATATCCGAACTCAATCTTCAAATCTATTCTCTCATGTAGATAAAATGAGTGAAGATCCTCGTTATCTTGTAGGATTACTGGATCAAAAACTAAACATCTTTTTTAAATCACTTCAAAGTTCTTATAATCTAATACTAAAAGATAGCCTTGAAGATACTAGACTTTCTACCCGAAGGAATATGTATTTTACAGATTTTTCGTATCTGACAACTAATCTAGATTATCTAAACTTTCTTGTAGACAAATACGGTAACGATTTCGTTAAAAAAATACAAATACTGATAGCAAGAAGCATAGATCAGACACTATAATCTTTATTATGTTAAAATCTTTTGGTTTTATCAATATTACAAGACTAATCAAAGAACTTCTTATCATTCTTTGAGGGAAATATTTTTTAAGTATGATTTTTAATCTTAATACAAATATAGAGAATCTAGAGAATATATGACGTTTTAAATAGATTTATTAATCAAATACTCATATTGTATATATGATAGTATTTTAACCTTCTTAATAATTTTTATTTGATAATCGGGGATATAACTTATGTTAAAAAAATATGAGTATTTATGTTTATTAACTTTTTTAAATCTCTGCTTCTGTTCTTCTTTATTCTCCAAGACTTCTACAGATAAACACTGTAACAGATTATTTATTCAAATCCCATATGCTAATAATTCTTATGATTTTATAAACTCTAGTGAAACACTTATTTATTTATCAAATTCTTCTCCGTATAAAGTTATTTTTACACATAATGATAAGGTTAATAAACGATACGATGAATTATGGAAGTTACCATTAAAAACAGAAGCTGATGTAGCTCAGCTGTTTTTAAATTTAGTTGAAAAAGCAGATCTTTCACTAGATGATGCTATTTGGACTCTAGTTCAACTTTCTTCCAAATTAAAAGAAATTAATCAACTAGAACTAGTCTGGACTATTGATAAAGTAATAGCAGATATTGTGGGACTAGGTGATATTTTTGATAGGGCGGTTAAAATAGTAGGAGTTAGTTTTTCTTCTGATTGGGCAGATGTATTTAATCTTTGGAACAAATTAGAATTACAAAAAACATATGAAGAGTATTCTAAATTAAAACCTGTGATCCTCGGGCATAATCTTAACTCTACTAGACTCCTTCAACAAATTTCTGAATCAAAAAATATTTATCAAGTATTTGATCATGATAGTATAAAATTTTTAAAACTTGTAGATCTTGGTTCTAAGATAGATCATACGGATCTAATTTTTTGGGAAACTTACACCAAAAAATTACTTCAAAAAACTATAGATGTGATTGATCGAGGATTCAAGACTACAAGTGAGCTTCTAGCCCTTTTATCATCAAGAGCTGATAGTGTTCCTTTTTTAAGAGATTACTCTAAATTATTAAAACAGGAAACTGAAACAGTATTAGATATATTAATGAGTTTTAAAAATATCGCTCAAAAGCGTAATGAATCTAACTTTTTTAAAAATATGCCATTTGCTCATTCTGCTTCAAATTATGATTTATACAGATATCTAAGTAATCAAACAGCTAGCTTATTCTTTCCAACTTGGAAACATGTTGTAGAACATAGATTTATAATAAAAAGACTTGATAACTCACTGAGACAATTTTCTAACTTAGCTATAAGTACTTATAACCTTATATTAAAAGATACTTCCCTGAATCCTCCACTAACTCATAGATATGATTATTTTTCAGATCTACCTTATGTGTCAACTAATGAGAGTTACCATAGTTACCTTACTGGTAAATACGGACCTTTGTTTACTAAAAAACTATTAGAACTTATAGAAAATGAGAAATAATAAAATAAAAAATAAAAAATAATAATATAATAATAAATCCTAGTATTAGAATATAATTTTTTCTCCAGGTACTCTACGAAACGCATATACTTCTGCTATATCATTTAGAAGAAGAATTCCTCTTACAATACGTTCTACACCAAAACCTGCGCCTGAAGATGGGTTAAATCCTACTTCTTTAGCAAATTTTAAAACTGGAGCAAAATAATCCAAAGGATAATCGAGTTCTTCCATTCTTTGTTTTAACTTATCGTAGGAGTGTTCTCTTTCCCCACCAGATAAAACTTCACCTGTAACAGGAAATACTAAATCATAGTTATGATATTTCCCTGATTCAGTGTCTTTATAATCATAAGCTTCTCTTTTCATATTAGTTAAAAAGAATGGAGTTTGAATACGGGTTGCAAGAAGTTTTTCTACATCATCTGGATCTACTCCAGAGGATCGAGCTTCTTCTGCTACATCAATTCTAGGAAATTTAGCTATCAGTGTAGAAGGATCTCTTCCACAAAGTTTTTTTATCTCAGGACCAAACTCTAAGCTTACCTCTTTTAACATCTCTAGGGTTACTTCTTCAATAAGATCCATAGTTTCATTCATCTTATTAGTACTAGATTCAAAATCTATTTGACTAAATTCCGTAGCATATCTTGTTAGATTTGTAATATGCATCTCCTTTCTTATATTAGGAGATACCCAAAACACTTTTTCAATCCCCGTCATAGATAAAAAAACCATCTTATGAAAGATCAATGATTGCATCAGTGTGCATTCCTGACCGTAATAGTTAAATCCAGCTGGCTCAGTCTCATGGTTCAGTGGATCTACACAGGTAGAAAAGATATGTACAGGAGGATGAACAAAACCTCTTTTTCTTAAAGAAGAGAAAATACTTTCTACCACCAGGGTTCTTATCTGAAGAATCAGTGCTAAATTTTTTCTCTTCCCGTGAGACAGCATCCTACTCCAACTTTGCTGTGTAGCAAGATCTGAAAAATCTATAGGTTTTATACTGCTGACTGATAATATATTTTTAGTGTCCATATTTATACCCTTATAAATTTTCTTTTTTACTCAAAAAACTTATTGTAGACTATGTGTTTGATGTTGGAAACTGATATTTAAATCTTTTTTGATTTAGAGGAATTATGGCAAAGATTGATGATAGTAGAGTATATATTTCGACAACATATGAGTTTAGTGTACATTTTTATGATCTAGATCCTGTAGGAGTTATGTGGCATGGGCATTATGTAAAATATATGGAAGATGCCAGAATGTATCTACTGGATCAGGTGGGTTATAACTACGATAAACATATTGAATCTGGGTACGTTTGGCCTGTAGCTAAGATGAATTTAAAATACAAAAGACCTTTAAAAATGGGACAAAAAGTTCTAATAGTAACCGATCTTATAGAATACGATAACTGTCTTAGAATTAATTATAAGATGCTGGATAAAGAGACCGGAGAGCTTCTTACCACAGCTCAAACTACTCAACTTCCCGTAGATGTTAAAACAAAAAGACCTTCTTTTTCTACACCTGAGGTATTTGTTAAACTAGTAAAAGAATACCTAGCAACTCACAAAAATTAATAACAATAACTACTGTGGAGATATTATGTTTGAGTTAAATCTAGAAGGCCATCTTGCTTGGATTACAGGATCTAGTCGGGGGATAGGAAGCCAGATTGTGCTAGCTTGTGCTAAAGCTGGAGCTGATGTTGTAATATGCTATAATAAATCTAAAACTGAGGCCGAGCAAATTGCAAACTCGGTTGAAACAGAATATAAAAGAAAAGCTCTTTTAGTAGAACTAGATACTACTCAGGAAGAAAGTTGCAGCTCAGCTTATGAGAGGATCCAATCTAGTTTTAATAGATCTCCTGACATTCTAGTTAACTGTGCTGGTATTACTAGGGATAACCTGTTTTTAATGACTCCTTCATCGGATTGGGAAGATATACTAAAGGTAAATCTTATGGGATATGTTAATACCACAAGGTTAGTTCTTCAGGATATGGCTTATAATAGATGGGGACGAGTTATAAATATATCTTCAGTAGCAGCGACTAAGGGAGGACGTGGTCAGGCAAATTATGCTGCTAGTAAAGGAGCGGTAGAAGCAATGAGTAGATCTCTTGCCTGTGAGGTAGCAAAACAAGGAATCAGAGTTAACTGCATTGCTCCTGGAGTAGTTGACACAAAAATGAGCAAAGAGGTTAGATCCCTTGCAAGTGATGAAATTTTAAAAAGACAGCTAGTTAAAAGATTTGCAACCTGTGAAGAAATCGCAGCCTGGGTGGTAATGCTATGTTCGGATTATGGAGACTTTGTTACAGGAACTACCATACACATTGATGGTGGACTTAAGATGCCTTAGTTTAAGCCTTAGATTTTTGTATCAAAAGTTGACTAAGATCAATAAATATATCATCATCATGTTCTGGTTGGTTTTATTATATTTATTTATTAATAAGGGGTTATTTTATGTTTAGCATGAGTAGAGGGTTAACCTTTGACGATGTTTTATTAGAACCTGTTTATAACGGAATAAAATCAAGACAACTTGTAACTACAGCTATTAATCTTGGTGAATTTGAATTTAAAATTCCAATCTGTAGTTCTAACATGGATACTATCACCGGACATAAGATGGCAAATCTCATGGGATCTCTGGGAGGGTTGGCACTTTTACATAGGTTCATGAGTATAGAAGAAAACGTAGAAGAATTTAAAAAAGTAGAATACAAAAACAACGTTGGTTTTTCTATAGGGGTTGGAGAACACGAATACGATAGAGCTGAAGCTTTAATATCTGCTGGTGCTCAAATTTGTTGCGTGGATGTTGCTCATGGTCATTCTAAAGCTGTTAATAGAATGGTTAAATATCTAAGAGAAAAATATAAAGACAATATATTAATTATAGCTGGAAACGTTGCTACTTACGCTGGGGCTGATTATCTAGCTGGAGCTGGAGCTGATGTTATAAAGGTTGGAATTGGTCCTGGGTCTGTATGTTCTACAAGAATTAAAACAGGGTTTGGAGTTCCTCAACTCTCAGCTATTATTAATGCTTCCAAGGTAGATAAACATATCATAGCTGACGGGGGAATCCGTTGTCCTGCAGATGCTGTAAAAGCTCTTGCTGCTGGAGCTGATATGATTATGCTTGGAGGTCTTTTTGCAGGTACTGAAGAAACTCCAGGAGATGTACTAGAAAAGAAAGGTCCTGATGGGTCTACTATTAGATATAAGAAATTTAGAGGCATGGCATCTCGTGAAGCTCAAGAAGATTTTATGGATGGAATGGCTGATTGGAAAACTGCTGAAGGTATAGCGGTTGAAGTAGAATGTAAAGGAAGTGCCAAAGCTGTTATTCAAGATATTATGGGAGGAATTCGTTCTGGGATGACTTACAGTGGTGCTTCTACTATTGGAGCATTACAAAGAAAAGTTAACTTTATTGAAATCACTCCTGCAGGATGGTTAGAAGGAACCCCTCATTTTAATATTAAAAAAGGTTAATATAGAAAAAAATTAACAATCTTACACCAAAAGGTTCTAATTATTTAAATTCTATCTTATTTAAGTTTATTTTCGCAGTCAGTGTTAACATCTGACTGCGAAAATATATGTGGTATTACGGTTCTAAGATTATCCTATATAAAACATATCCATCTGAAGAATAACTCCAGATGGATATATTTAACTAATAAATCATCAGCTATCGACTAATTCAAACGATTAAAACTCATCGTCATCATCATCAAAATCTTCATCTTCATCCTCATCATCTTGAGAGCTATCCTCTTCATCCTCATCTTGAGCATTCTTTTGAGCTTGTCTGATCTTAAAGATACTTATAGGTTCTCCAAACTTAACATTAGATATAATATCTTCTCCACAGATATAATCTTTAAGCTCTGTTTTTAAAAACTCTATAGCTTCATCTAAAGAAGAAAAAATTCTAGAACTCTTATGAGCTGAAAATTCATAGGATTCTAAAAACTTCTGAGGTTTTAAA